>JAOPWK010000102.1 GCA_025965735.1 Frankiales bacterium | reverse complement strand
GGGCATCGCCACCACTGTCACCACCCCGCTGCTCTACACGCTGTTCGCGATCGTCGCCGGTGTCGTCATCGTCGGTGTCGGCGGTGGCCTCGTTCAGCCCATGCAGAACCGCTGGGAGAACATGCTCGACAAGGCCGACCAGGAGAAGGACCGGGTGCAGGCGCACCTGCGCGCCCAGGCCGACGCCGAGCCCGGCACGACCGCCTACCCGGTGGACACCGCCACGACGACGCGGATCGCGCCGCCGCTGCCGCGCCCCTAGCGCGGTCCGCTCAGACGGGGAAGGTCGTCGTGAGCTGCACGCGCTCCTCGCCGGGCGTCGTCGTCACGCGCTCCTCGCCGGCGACGGCGTGCACGTCGACCGTCACCCGCTCGTAGGGCCGCACCTCGAGCTGCACGACCGGCACCTCCTCCGACAGCACCCACGACAGAGCGCGCCGCGGCTCGGAGGCCACCGGCAGCGCCGGTCCCTCCGCCGGCAGGTGCTCGACCTCGAGCACCTCGCGGCGGACCGTCACCTCGATCGTGCGCACCTCGGTGACGATGCGTCGCCGGACCACGGCCCGCACCGCCTCGCGGGCGGTGTCCACGTGCACGCGCTCCTGGTGCAGCACGACCTCGGCGGCAGCGGACGAGCCGGCATCGGGTGTCATGCGGCACCGCTACCCGGTGCGGGGGGTGCTCAGACCGGTTCGCGCGCAGGCGCACCGGGCACACGGTGCGCAGTGCGGGGCACACCCGTGGCGTCTGCAGCGAGGAGCACGTCGTGATCGAGGTCAACCTGCGGGAGCTGGTCGGGAAGACCCTGCTCGGCCGCAGCGGCGTCCGCGTCGGCAAGGTCACCGAGGTCTACGAGTCCACCGGCGGGGAGGGCACCTTCGCCGCGGTGAAGACCGGCCTGTTCGGCAACCACTCGAGCTTCGTCCCGCTGGCGGAGGCCGAGCTGCACGGCGACAACGTCCACGTGCCCTACCCCAAGGAGCTCATCGACCAGGCGCCGCGGGTCGCCGCCGACCAGGAGCTCTCGACGCAGGAGGAGGAACGCCTGTTCGCGCACTACGGCGCCGCGCCTGCGTCGCAGCGGGCAGCGGCAGCGCCTGTCGAGGACGGCGTCGTCACCCGCTCGGAGGAGCGGCTGCACGTCGCGACGGAGCGGGTCGAGACCGGTCGCGCACGGCTGCGCAAGTACGTCGTCACCGAGACCGTCACGCACACGGTCCCCGTCTCGCACGAGGAGCTGCGGATCGTGCGCGAGCCGCTGGAGCCGGGCGCGATGGACGTCCCGGTCGTCACCTCTCTCACCGAGGAGGTGCACGAGGTGGTGCTGTCCGCCGAGCGTCCGGTGGTGCAGCGCGAGATCGTGCCGGTCGAGCGGATCCGGCTCGACACCGAGTCGGTCTCCGGCGAGGAGATGGTCACCGAGCAGGTGCGCAAGGAGCAGGTCGAGGTCCTGTCCGACCTGCCCGTGCACGAGAGCACGGGGATCAGCGCGGCGGCGGAGACCACCACGCACTCGGAGCTGTTCGTGGCGCCGCGCGGGACGGAGCCGTCGACGGGGGAGGCCACCACCTCCGAGCTCTTCCTGGCGCCGCGCGAGCCCGACCCGCCTGCCGATGCGGGGGAGACCGTGACGACCGAGATCTTCCTGGCACCGCGCGAGGACGACGGAGCGTCGCCGCCGCGCTGATCCCCGTGCGCCGCTAGCGTCCGGTGCGGTGAGCCGCCTGCTGGAGACCGTGCTGCCGGCCCGGCTCGGTCGCGGCTTCCGCTGGCTGCTCGCCTCCTCCTGGGTCAGCAACCTGGGTGACGGCATCGCGCTGTCCGCCGGTCCGCTGCTCATCGCCTCGCAGACGCGCGGCCCCTTCCTGGTGGCGCTGGCCGTCGTGCTCCAGCAGCTGCCCTGGCTCGTCTTCGGCCTGTACGCGGGTGCGCTCGCGGACCGCCTGGACCGCCGGCTGCTCGTCGTCGTCGTGGACCTCCTGCGGGCCGGTGTCCTGCTCCTGCTGGTCGGGTCGATCGCCACCGGTGTCGTGTCCGTGCCGCTGGTCCTGCTCGCGGTGTTCTCGTTCGCCACCGCCGAGGTGTTCGCCGACACCACCTCCGGGACGCTGCTCCCGATGCTCGTGCCGCGGGCCGACCTCGGGCTGGCCAACGCGCGGCTGCAGACCGGCTTCATCACCGTCAACCAGCTGGCCGGCCCGCCGCTGGGGGCCTTCCTGTTCGCGGCCGGGGCGGCGTGGCCGTTCGCGGCGCAGGCCGTCCTGGTCGGGCTGGGCGCGCTGCTCGTCTCGCGGCTCGTCCTGCCCGGCGGCGTCGGCGAGGTGCGCGCGCGGCAGCCGCTCCGGCAGGACATCGCCGAGGGGCTGCGCTGGGTGGTGCACCACCCAGCGGTGCGGACGCTGGTGCTCACGATCACGATCTTCAACGTCACGTTCGGTGCCGCCTGGGCGGTGCTCGTCCTCTACGCCAGCGACCGGCTCGGGATGGGCCCGGTCGGGTTCGGCCTGCTGACCACGGTCAGCGCGGTCGGCGGGCTGCTCGGCACCACCGCGTACGGCTGGATCACGCGCCGAGTCAGCCTCGGGGACCTGATGCGGGTCGGCCTCGTCGTCGAGACGCTGACGCACCTGGCCCTGGCGCTGACGACCTCGCCGGCCGTGGCGATGGTCATCTTCTTCCTGTTCGGCGTGCACGCCTTCGTCTGGGGCACGACGGCCACGACCGTCCGCCAGCGTGCCGTCCCGGACGTGCTTCAGGGCCGGGTCAGCAGCGTGTACCGGCTCGGCGTGTACGGCGGCCTCGTGGCGGGGTCCGCTCTCGGTGGGCTGATCGCGCAGCGCTGGGGCATCACGGCGCCCTTCTGGTTCGCCTTCGTCGGGTCCGCGGTCTTCTGCGTGCTGATCTGGGGCCAGCTCTCGCACATCGCGCACGCCGACGAGGAGAGTGAGGATCCCCTGCCGGGGCAGGGTGCGGGCGTGGCCGACTTCGACATCACCGTCCTGATCCGCTCCGAGCACGACGCCTTCCGCCGCGCCTTCACCGAGATCGAGGGCCTCACCGATCCCGAGGAGCTCGGCCGCCGGTGGCGCGAGCTGTCCGACCAGCTCGAGGTGCACGCTGCCGGCGAGGAGCAGGTCTTCTACCCGGAGCTGCTGCAGGACGTGGACGACAGCGAGGGCGACACCGAGCACGCGGTCAAGGACCACAACGAGATCCGCGAGACCACCCGCAAGGTGGACGATCACGAGGTCGGAACCGACGCCTGGTGGGAGGCCTTCCGCGAGGCGCGCGAGGCCACCGTCGACCACCTCGGCGAGGAGGAGTCCGACGTGCTCCCGCCGTTTCAGGAGCAGGTCGACGAGGACAAGCGCGGCGAGCTCGGGATGCGCTGGATGAAGTTCCTGGAGGACCACGAGAACGCCAAGGGCCTGTCCCGCGAGGAGCCCGACCCGCAGGAGTACGTCCAGGAGCACAGCTCCTAGCCCGAAGTACGTTCGTCGGGTGAGCCTCGAGGACCCTCGCCGGCGGGTGCCGCGCACGGACGTCGCTCTCGCGGACCCGCGCCTGGTCGAGGCCGCTGCGCGCCTCGGCAGCGAGCTCGTGAAGGCGGCCGTCCTGCAGGCGCAGGCACTCGCCCGCAGCGGCGCCCTGGCGCCGGAGGCCGTCGTGGACGCGGCCGTCGGCGCGCTGCCGCAGCGTGCGACGACGCTGCGGCCCGTCCTCAACGCGACCGGCGTCGTGCTGCACACCAACCTCGGCCGCGCGCCGCTCTCACCGGCCGCCGTCGAGGCGGTGCGCACAGCCGCCGGCTACGTCGACGTGGAGTACGACGTGGCGGACGGCAGCCGGGCCCGCCGCGGGCGGGGGGCGCTCGCGGCGCTGCGGGACGCGGTGCCGGCCGCCGAGGACGGGCTGGTCGTCAACAACGGCGCGGCGGCGCTGGTCCTCGCGACGACCGCACTCGCCGCCGGCCGGGAGGTCGTGGTCAGCCGCGGCGAGATGGTCGAGATCGGCGACGGTTTCCGCCTTCCCGACCTCATCGCCAGCACCGGAGCGCGGCTGCGCGAGGTCGGCACGACGAACCGGACGCACCTGCGCGACTACGCCGAGGCGGTGGGACCGGACACCGGCTGCGTGCTCAAGGTGCACCCGAGCAACTTCCGGGTGGAGGGGTTCACCAGCGCGGTCGAGGTGGCGGAGCTGGCCGCTCTCGGCGCCCCCGTCGTGGCCGACGTCGGCAGCGGACTGCTCGCGCCGCACCCGCTCCTCCCCGACGAGCCCGACGCCGAGACCGCCCTGCTCGCAGGCGCTTCCGTCGTGACCGCCAGCGGGGACAAGCTGCTCGGCGGACCGCAGGCCGGTCTGCTGCTCGGGCGGGCCGACGTGGTCGAGCGACTGCGTCGGCACCCGCTGGCCCGGGCGCTGCGCGTCGACAAGCTGACCCTCGCGGCGCTGGAGGCGACGTTGCGCGGGCCGCGCACCCCGACGTGGGCGGCACTCACCGCGGACCTCGACCGACTGCGCGCCCGTTGCGACCGGCTGGCCGAGCTGGTCGGCGGCCACGTGGTCGCCA
>JAOPWK010000105.1 GCA_025965735.1 Frankiales bacterium | reverse complement strand
CCGGTGGGGATCACGGACCCGGTGCAGCGCCTCGCTCTGGTGCGGGCGTCGATGGAGCACCTCAAGACCAGCCGCCAGGCCGAGGGCGCCAAGGTGCTCACGTCGCTCGAGAACGCCCTACCGCCGGCCGTGCTCGCACGGGCGTCACGCCTCGGCTTCAGCAGCCGCATGTACAACCTGCTGGTCACCAACGTGCCCGGCCCGCAGGTCCCCATCTACATGCTGGGGCGCCAGCTCCAGGAGCTCGCGCCGCTGGCCTTCCTCGCCCCGGAGCACACGCTGGCGATCGCGATCGTCAGCTACAACGGCGCGGTCACCTACGGCCTGCTCGGCGACGCAGACGCGCTGCCGGACCTGGCTGACCTCGCCCGGCACCTGGAGGACTGCCTCGCTGAGCTGGTGAAGGCCGCTGAGAACGTCTAGCCCTCGGGCGTCGCGTCGATCCCGGCCTCGGCCCGCTGCTGAGCCGTGATCGGCGTCGGCGCACCGGTGAGCGGGTCGCCGCCGCCGCCGGTCTTCGGGAACGCGATGACCTCCCGGATCGACTCGGCGCCGGTGATCATCGCGGCGATGCGGTCGATGCCGAAGGCGATGCCGCCGTGCGGGGGCGGGCCGAAGGAGAAGGCCTCCAGCAGGAAGCCGAACTGCTCCTGCGCCTGCTCCGGCGACAGCCCGATGACGTCGAAGACCCGGCGCTGGACGTCCGAGGAGTGGATGCGGATCGAGCCGCCGCCGAGCTCGGAGCCGTTGAGGATCAGGTCGTAGGCACGCGCCGGGACATCTGCCGGGTCCTTGTCGAAGGACTCGACGTGCGAGGCGGCCGGGGCCGTGAACGGGTGGTGCACCGCGGTCCACCCACCGGCACCGCCGTCCTTGTCAGGGACAGGCTCGAACATCGGGAAGTCGGTCACCCACAGGAACTCCCAACGGGAGTCGTCCATCAGCCCCAGGCGCTTGCCGACCTCGAGACGCGTCGCGCCGAGCAGCGCCAGCGCGTCGGTGCGGGCTCCCGCGGCGAAGAAGGCGCAGTCGCCGACCTGGGCCCCGACCGCCTCGCGCAGGCCCTCGCGCTCCGACTCCGACAGGTTCTTGGCCACCGGCCCGCCGAGCGTGCCGTCCTCCAGGAAGGTGACGTACGCGAGACCGCGTGCGCCGCGCTGCTTGGCCCACTCCTGCCAGGCGTCGAAGGTCTTGCGCGGCTGCGTCGCGCCACCGGGCATGACGACGGCGCCGACGTGCGGAGCCTGGAAGACGCGGAACGGTGTCTCGGCGAAGTACGCGGTCAGGTCGACCAGCTCGACCCCGAAGCGGACGTCCGGCCGGTCGACGCCGAAGCGCCGCATCGCCTCGTCGTACGTCATCCGCGGGAACGGCGCGGGGATCTCGATGCCGAGGACCTCGCGCCAGATGCGCGTCATCACGGCCTCGGTCAGCTCGTACAGGTCCTCCTCGTCGGGGAAGGACATCTCGATGTCGAGCTGGGTGAACTCCGGCTGCCGGTCGGCCCGGAAGTCCTCGTCCCGGTAGCAGCGGGCGATCTGGTAGTAGCGCTCCATGCCGGCGACCATGAGCAGCTGCTTGAACAGCTGGGGCGACTGCGGCAGGGCGTACCAGGAGCCGGGCTGCAGGCGTACGGGCACGAGGAAGTCGCGGGCGCCCTCGGGCGTCGAGCGGGTGAGCGTCGGCGTCTCGATGTCGAGGAAGTCGCGCTCGTCCATCACCCGACGGATCGCGCGGGTGATCAGCGAGCGGGTGCGCAGCATCCTGGCCGAGGAGGGGCGGCGCAGGTCGAGGTAGCGGTACTTGAGCCGGACCTCGTCGCCGATCGGCGCGTCGTCGTCGAGCGGGAAGGGCAGCGGCGCCGCGGCGGACAGCACCTCGACCTCGCTCGCGTCGACCTCGACGGCACCGGTGGGGATCGCGTCGTTGCGGTTGCCCTCCGGGCGCACCCGCACCTCGCCGACGACACGCACGCAGTACTCCGCCCGCAGGTCGTGGGCGATGTCGTTCTCGCGCACGACCACCTGCGCGATGCCGGACCCGTCGCGCAGGTCGAGGAACGCCACGCCGCCGTGGTCGCGCCGGCGCGCCACCCAGCCGGTGAGGGTGACGTACGTGCCGGCGTGCTCCTCGCGGAGCGTCCCGGCCTCGTGGGTGCGGATCACAGCAGCTTCTCCTTCAGGGTCTCGACGACAGCGTCGAGCGGTACGGCGACCTGCGCGTGCTCGCGCAGGTCCTTGAGCTGGGCCTCCCCGGCCTCGAGGTCCCGGTCGCCGAGGACGACCGCGTAGGCGGCGCCGGAGCGGTCGGCGGCCTTCATCGCGCCCTTCATCCCGCGGTCGCCGTAGGCGAGGTCGGCGGCGACGCCGGCAGCGCGCAGCTGCCCGACGAGCCCGACGGCGTGCGCCTTGGCGGGCGCGCCGAGCGGGACGACGAAGACGTCGAGGGTGGGCTCCCCCGGTGCGTCCAGCCCCTCCGCCTTCAGCGCCAGCAGCGTCCGCTCCACGCCGAGCGCCCAGCCGATGCCGGGCAGCGGCGGGCCGCCGATGAGCTCCGCGAGGCCGTCGTAGCGACCGCCGCCGCCGACGGCCGACTGCGCGCCGAGCCCGTCGTGGACGAACTCGAACGTGGTGCGCATGTAGTAGTCGAGCCCGCGCACCAGCCGGGGCGCCGCCTCGTACGGCACGCCGAGCGCGTCCAGGCCCGCCTGCACCGCGGTCAGGTGGTCGCGGCAGGCGTCGCACAGAGCGTCGACCATCAGCGGCGCGTCGGCCAGCTGCGCCTGCAGCTCGGGCCGCTTGTCGTCGAGCACCCGCAGCGGGTTCAGCGTGGCGCGGCGGCGGGTCTCCTCGTCGAGCTCGAGCCCGTCCAGGAAGGAGGTCAACGACGCGCGGTAGGCCGGCCGGCAGGCGGCGTCGCCGAGGGAGGTCAGCAGCAAGCGGACCTTCCGCAGGCCGATCCCGGCGTAGGCCTGCCACGCCAGCGCGACGACCTCGGCGTCCAGCGCCGGGTCGTCCAGCCCGAGCGCCTCGACGCCCACCTGCTGGAACTGCCGGTAGCGGCCGGCCTGCGGCCGCTCGGCGCGGAACATGGGCCCCGCGTAGCGCAGCTTCACCGGCAGCTGGCCCTTGTGCAGGCCGGCGTCCAGCGCCGCGCGCAGCACCCCGACGGTCCCTTCGGGGCGCAGCGTCAGCGAGCGGTCCGCCCGGTCGGAGAAGGTGAACATCTCCTTGGTGACCACGTCCGTGCTCTCGCCGACGCCGCGGCTGAACAGCTCGGTCGCCTCGAAGACCGGCGCCTCCGCGTAGGCGTACCCGGCCAGTCGGCTGGGCGCCAGCAGCGCCTCCCGTACCGCCGCCGTCGCGCCGAACTCGGACCCGGGCAGGACGTCGTACGTCCCCTTGGGGCCTGACATCACAGCCCCCGGGAGGGCGGAACCGGGGCCAGGTCCTGCAGGAACGGGTTGGCCTGCCGCTCACGCCCGATCGTCGTGGCCGGCCCGTGCCCGGGCAGCACGATCGTGTCGTCGGCCATCGGCAGGATGACGTCGCGCAGCGAGGCCTGCATCTCCTCCCAGCTGCCGCCGGGCAGGTCGGTCCGCCCGATGGAGCCGGCGAACAGGACGTCACCGGACAGCAGCACCGGCGCGCCCGCTTCGCCGTCGACCTCGTCGCCCGGAAGGCGGAACACCACGGAGCCGGCGGTGTGGCCGGGCGCCCAGTCGACGCCGAAGCGCAAGCCGGCGATCTCGAGCGGCTCAGCCGGGTCGAGCAGCTTCACGTCGTCCGGCTCGGTCCACTCCAGCCGCCCACCGAAGATCTGGCTGGTCTGCGGCGAGAGGTACTTCGCCGGGTCGCGCAGCTGGTCGCGGTCCTGCGAGGAGATGTAGGCGGGGATGCCGCGCGCGCCGCACACGGGCGTCACGGAGAAGGTGTGGTCCAGGTGCCCGTGCGTCAGGAGCACCGCGACCGGCTGCAGGTCGAACTCGCGCAGCAGCGCGTCGAGCTGCTGCTCCACGCCGATGCCGGGGTCGACCACGACGCACTGCTCGCCCTGGCCTGGTGCGACCACGTAGCAGTTGGTGTCGAAGGCCTGGGCGGGGAACCCGCGGACGAGCACGGAGGGCCTCTCGATCGGTACCGGACGGTGACCGGAGCCTAGCGGCGTTCACCGGACGCGCCCCAGCCGGATTCTCTAGACTCCGGGCGCTGCGCAGGTGCGTGGCGCAGGCGAGCACCAGGAGGAGACGGCGTGGCCAGCAGCAAGCGCGAGAAGGAGCTCGCCCGGCAGCGGGCCGAGCGACAGGCGGCGCGCCGGGCTGCGGCCGCCCAGCGCAAGAGGCAGCGCCAGGCCATCATCGCCAGCGTCGTCGCGGTCCTGCTCCTCACCACGGCCGTGGTTGCTGCTGCGGCGAGCCTCGGCGGCGACGACACCGAGCAGGTCGCCGGACCGGACGCCACCGCCAGCGCCGCCGCAACCGACAAGCCGACGCCGAAGCCCAAGCCTGGCACCTGCGAGTTCACCAAGACGGAGACTCCGGGGACCAAGGTCGTCGACATGCCGCCGACCGGCGGCGTCGAGCTGGAGGCCGCCTTCGACGTCACGCTGACGACCAACCGCGGCAACATCGTCTTCGAGACGCTGACCTCCGGCGCGCCCTGCACCATCCAGAACATGCGTCACCTGGCCCACCTGGCCTACTACGACGACACCCCGTGCCACCGCCTCACGACGCAGGGCATCAGCGTCCTGCAGTGCGGCAGCCCGGACGGCTCGCCCAGCGGAGGTCCCGGCTACTCCTTCGCCGACGAGAACCTCGAGGGCGCCACCTACCCGCGCGGCACGGTCGCGATGGCCAACTCCGGCCCGTCCACGAACGGCAGCCAGTTCTTCCTGGTGTACGAGGACAGCGCGCTGCCGCCGAACTACACGCCCTTCGGCAAGATCACGGCCGGGCTCGACGTGCTCGAGCAGGTCGCGGCCGCGGGTTCCGACGAGTCCTCGGGTGCCGGCGACGGCAAGCCCAACCTGCCGGTGCAGATCAAGACGCTGCGCGTTCGTCCGCAGGCGGCCTAGCAGCGGGTAGCGCCCGGCTCCGCTCGTGGCGACGCGGGTGACCTCCTGGCGCTGGGCGTTGCGCCTGCTCGTCGCAGCCGAGCTCCTCACGGCGCTGTACCTGTGCGCGGCGAGCGCAGTCGAGACCCCCGTGTTCGGGGGCGGCGACGAGGGCTACCACCTGTCGTACGCCGTCCACCTCGCCGAGCACGGGGACCTGCCCGTCGTCGGCCGCACCCCGGTGCACGACGCGGTCCTGGCGATCCAGGAGCGGACGTACCCGGGAGCGCCGCCGGCGCCGGAGACGGTGGGCCCGTTCCGCGGCACGAGCTACGAAGCCTTCCAGCCACCGCTGTACTACGTGCTGGCCGCGCCGCTGACGACGCTCGCCGAGGACTGGCGGGACAAGACCCGGATCGTCCGGTACTTCGCCGTCGGTCTCGTCGTGGCGGCGATGGGCGTCCTCTACGTCCTGTGCCGGCTCGTCCGCCCCGCGCAGCCGCTGCCGCTCTACGCGGCGGGCCTGCTCCCGTTCCTGACGCCGGCGTTCCGCCAGCAGGAGGTCCTGGTGAGCAACGACGTCCTGCTGGTCCCGCTGGCGCTGGTGTTCGCCTGCTTCGCCTTCCGTGCGGCGTCGCGCGGCAGCCTGTGGGCGCTGCTGGGCGCAGCCGCCGTCGCCGGGCTGCTGCTCCTGACGAAGCTGACCGCGGTGTGGTCGTTGCTCGTGCTGGGCCTGGTCGCCCTCACCGTGCTCCTCGGCCAGGGCTCCCACGGCCGTCGGCTGCTGGCGGCCGCCACGGTGCTGGTGCCCGGTGCGGTGCTCGCGCCGTGGCTGCTGCACAACCTGCGCACGTACGGCGCGCTGACCGCCAACGAGGTGGTGCTGCGGCTGCAGGCGGAGGTCTCACCGCCCACGTTCCCGACCTGGCAGGAGCAGCCGCGCGAGATCGTCGTCGTGCTGGCGCAGATGACGCTCGGCCGCCAGGACGAGCACCCCGGCTGGCTCGACGCAGCTGCCGTCGTGGCCGGGCTGCTGCTGCTGGCGCTGACCCTCGTCGCGCTCGTACGGCTGTCGCACGGGCCGGCGAGCGCCATCGTGCTGGCGGCCCCGCTGGTGACGGTGATCGCCGTGCTGTGCACCTTGTCCGTCCTCGAGGGCACGAACCTGCTCTACGAGCGCTACCTGCACCCGGTGCTGCCGCTGGCCGCGCTCGCGGCCGTGCACGCGGTCAGCCGGTCGCGCCCTGCTCGGGCTCCTGCTCGGTCCGCCTGAACACGAACAGGTTGTTCAGCCCCAGCTGGAACCTGCGATGCCGCACCAGCGACCAGAGCGGCGCCTGGAACACGCCGTGCAGGTCGTCCGGCACGAAGCCGTGGTGCTCGTGCGCCTGCATCCCGCCGACGAGCCGCAGGCGCATGAGCACGTGGAGCACCTCGTCCACCGCCGGCGCCGGGACCGTGATCACCAGCAGCCCACCCGGTCGTACGAGCGCCGCCAGGCTCGTCGCCCACCCCTGCAGCTCCTCCTCCGGCACGTGCTCCACGACCGCCAGCGCCGTTGCGGCGTCGAACGGTCCGGTCAGACCCTCGTTCGGGAAGTGCCCCTGAAGGAGCGTCACGTCCGGCGGCGGGGTCGCTGCGGGATCCGGCTCCGGGTCGATGCCCACCCCGTGCACCCGCGCCCTGCGGAAGAGCAGGGCGTCGTAGGTCCCGATGTCGAGGACGCGGGAGCCGGGGTTCAGGTGCCTCGTCGCCTTGCGCATCCGCCACTCGCGCAGCAGGCGGTCCAGCCAGGTCATCGTGGTCCTACCGTGTCAGGAGCGGTCGGTGAGCCGGCGGGCGCCGGCACCGGTGCGATCTCGGCGTCGAGGTGCAGCAGGCCGATGAAGAAGCTGGCCATCAGGACCTCGGCACCGACGGACAGGCACAGGGCGGACGGGATCGCGAGGCGCATCGCCTCGGTGACCTCGAGCGGCCCGAAGTCGCCCTGTGCCCACCGGGCAACGGCGACGGCTGCGCCGGTGGTGCCCGCGACGAGGAGCAGGACACCCGTGATGACGCCCCACTCGAGCGCCTGCGGGTGATCGACCCGTTGCAGTCGCAGGCTCGGCGGCAGCATGCCGCGCCTTGCGGCGTAGGTCCTGGACAGGACGCCGAACAGCAGCGCCTGCACGCCGACGATGACGGCCGCGCTGGCGAACAGCAGGCTCTGAACGTCCATGACCGCCCCGCCCACGTCCAGCGGCCCCGCGACGAGGCGCGCCGTCAGCAGGAGTCCGACGACGGACAGGAGGAGCCCGGGGTAGACGAACAGCCAGCGCGGGCTGAACAGCAGCAGGAAGCGCAGGTGCCGCCAGCCGTCGCGCCAGCTGCGCAGGTGCGGCGGCCGGTCCCGGCCGTCCCGGCGCAGGTCGGTCGGCACCTCCGCGAGCCGGTGCCCGGCGAGCGCGAATTTCACCACGAGCTCGCTGGCGAACTCCATGCCTGACGCCCGGAGGTCCAGGGCCAGGGCCTTGTCGCGGTCGAAGGCCCGCATGCCGCAGTGGAAGTCGCGGACGGGGATGCGGAAGAACAGCCGGCCGATGAAGCTGAGGACCGGGTTGCCCAGGTAGCGGTGCAGCGGCGGCATCGCTCCCCGCTCGATGTGGCCGGCGAAGCGGTTGCCCATGACCAGGTCGTTTCCGCTTCGCAGCGCGTCGACGAACGGGCCGACGGCGTCGAGCGCGTAGCTGTCGTCGGCGTCGGCCATGAGGACGTACCGGCCGCGGGCGTCGGCGATGCCTGCGGCCAGGGCCGCGCCGTACCCCCGCCGCTCGACCTCCACGACGCGGGCCCCTGCGGCCGCCGCCAGCTCGCGGCTGCCGTCCGTGCTCCCGTTGTCGGCGACGACCACCTCGTGCTCGACCCCGAGCTCGGCGAGCGCCCGCGACGCCTTCTGCACGCAGGTGGCGACGGTGCGGGCCTCGTCCAGGCACGGCAGCACGACGCTCACCTCGATTGTGCTGTGGGCGGCGGTCACGCGCCCCTCCCGACTGGTGCGCGCGTGGTCCGGATCCCCCCGCGCAGCACGACCAGATCCTTCCACGCCTGCGACGACGCCCCGTGTCCGCCGCGCCCCGCGGGGTCGGTTCTAGGAGGTCACGCGGTAGGCGTCGTAGACGCCCTCGACGCTGCGCACCTGGTTGAGCAGGTGACCGAGGTGCTTGGGGTCGCCCATCTCGAAGGTGAAGCGGCTGACTGCCACGCGGTCGCGAGTCGTCGTCACCGTCGCCGACAGGATGCTCACGTGCGCGTCGGACAGCACGCGCGTCACGTCCGACAGCAGTCGCGTGCGGTCCAGCGCCTCCACCTGGATGGCGACGAGGAACATCGAGCCCTGCGTCGGCGCCCACTCGACCTCGACGACCCGGTCCTTCTCGGCCAGCAGTGGGCCGGCGTTGACGCAGTCGCCGCGGTGCACGGACACGCCGCGGCCACGGGTGACGAAGCCGACCACGTCGTCGCCGGGGACGGGCGTGCAGCAGCGGGCGAGCTTCACCCAGACGTCGGTGACGCCCTTGACGACGATGCCGGGGTCGCCGACCGGGCGGGGACGGCCGACCGGCTTGGTCGGCACCGCCGTCTCGGCCAGGTCCTCGACCGCGCCCTCGGTGCCGCCGAGGCCGGTCATGATCCGCTGGACGACGCTCTGCGCGGACACCCGACCCTCGCCGACCTCGACGTACAGCGACGTGACGTCCGTGAGGTGCAGCCCCTTGGCCACGTTGGGGAGGGCCTCGCCGGCGAGCAGGCGCTGCAGCGGCAGGCCCTGCTTGCGGACCGCGCGGGTGATGGCGTCCTTGCCCGCCTCGACCGCGTCCTCGCGGCGCTCCTTGGCGAACCACTGCTTGATCTTGTTGCGCGCCCGCGGGCTCTTGACGAACTGCAGCCAGTCCTGGCTCGGGTGCGCGTTCTCGGCCTTGCTGGTGAACACCTCGACCACGTCGCCGTTGTCCAGCGTGGACTCCAGCGGCACGAGGCGGCCGTTGACGCGGGCGCCGATGCAGCGGTGGCCGACCTCGGTGTGCACGGAATACGCGAAGTCCACCGGCGTCGCCCCCGCCGGCAGGCTGACCACGTCGCCCTTGGGCGTGAAGACGAAGACCTCGGTGGAGTGCAGGTCGAAGCGCAGCGAATCCATGAACTCGCCCGGGTCCGCAGCCTCGCGCTGCCAGTCGAGCAGCTGGCGCAGCCACGCCATGTCGTCGCCCTTGACCGGCGTCGGGGGCTGCCCGCCCTCCTTGTACTTCCAATGCGCCGCGATGCCGTACTCGGCCCGACGGTGCATCTCCTCGGTGCGGATCTGCAGCTCGACCGGCTTGCCCTGCGGGCCCATGACCGTCGTGTGCAGCGACTGGTACATGTTGAACTTGGGCATCGCGATGTAGTCCTTGAACCGCCCCGGGACGGGCGACCAGGTCGCGTGCACGGTGCCGAGCGCGGCGTAGCAGTCGCGGACGTCGTCGACGAGGACGCGGATGCCGACCAGGTCGTAGATGTCGGTGAAGTCGCGGCCTCGCACGATCATCTTCTGGTAGATCGAGTAGTAGTGCTTCGGTCGGCCGGTCACGGTCGCGCGGATCTTCGCGGCCTTCAGGTCGCCGCTGATCCGCGCCACCACCTCGGCCAGCGACGTGTCGCGCGACGGCGCGCGCTCGGCCACCAGGCGCACGATCTCGTCGTACCGCTTCGGGTAGAGCGTCGCGAACGCGAGATCCTCGAGCTCCCACTTGATGGTGTTCATGCCCTGCCGGTGCGCCAGCGGGGCCAGGATCTCCAGCGTCTAGCGGGCCTTCTTCTCCTGCTTCTCTTGTGGG
>JAOPWK010000146.1 GCA_025965735.1 Frankiales bacterium | reverse complement strand
AGGTCGTCCTCTGGAACTCCACCGAGTTCGGCTGGGTGACCCTCGACGACGCCTTCTCGACCGGCAGCTCGATCATGCCGCAGAAGAAGAACCCCGACATCGCCGAGCTCGCCCGCGGCAAGGCCGGCCGGCTGATCGGCCACGTCACCGGCTCGCTCGCGATGCTGAAGGGCCTGCCGCTCACCTACGACCGTGACATGCAGGAGGCGCAGGAGCCCTGCTTCGACGCCGTCGAGACGCTGCTGCTCGTCCTGCCCGCCATGGCCGGCATGATCGCCACGATGACCGTGCACGGCGACGTGCTCGAGGCCTCCGCCCCCACCGGCTTCGCCCTCGCCACCGACGTCGCGGAGCTGCTCGTCAAGAACGGCGTCGCCTTCCGCGACGCCCATGAGGCGGTCGGACACCTGGTCGTCTGGTGCACCGTCAACGGCAAGGAGCTGCACGAGGTCAGCGACGAGCAGCTCGCGCACGTCTCGCCGCACCTGACCCCCGACGTCCGCTCCGTCCTGGACGTACGAGGAGCGATCGCGGCGCGCGACGGCCACGGCGGCACCGCCCCCGTGCGCGTCCAGGAGCAGCTCGACGCCGTGCGGCTCGAGGTCGCGGCGCAGCGCCGGTGGGCGGCCGGCACTCCCAGCTGACGTGGACCTGACAGGACCCGTCCAGCAGGTCGCGCCGACGCTGCTGGGCGCCCTGCTGGTCCACCACGAGGTCGTGCTGCGCCTGACTGAGGCCGAGGCCTACGCAGGGCAGGCCGATCCCGGCTCGCACGCCTTCCGCGGCCGCACCCCCCGCACCGAGATCATGTTCGGCCGCGCCGGCCTCGCGTACGTCTACTTCACGTACGGCATGCACTGGTGCATGAACGTCGTCACCGGGCCGGACGGCACCGCCTCCGCCGTCCTCCTGCGCGCCGGCGAGGTGGTCGCTGGCCTGGACGCCGCTCGCTCCCGCCGACCGGGTGCCAAGGACCGCGACCTGGCCCGTGGCCCCGCCCGGCTCACCAAGGCGCTCGGCGTCGACGGCTCCCTCGGCGGCACCGACCTGCTCGACCCGCGGTCGCCGCTGCGGCTGGAGCCGGGGGAGCCGGTTGACCCGGCGCTGATTCGCACCGGCCCCCGCGTCGGCGTGGCCGGCCTCGGCGCCCCCACCCCGTGGCGGTACTGGCTCGAGGACGAGCCGACGGTGTCGCCGTACCGGCCCGCCGTCCCGCGCCGCCGCCCCGGCTGACGTCGAGCGCCGGGCCGCCGGGCGGTGCGCGAGGATCTCCGGGTGAGCACCGCACCTCCCGCCCCCGCCCCCGCCGACGGGGCAGCCGTCCTCGACGACCTCGCCTGGCGCGGCCTGGTCGCCCAGACGACCGACCTCGACGCCCTGCGCCGCGACCTCGCCGCCGGCCCGCTGACCCTCTACTGCGGCTTCGACCCCACCGCCGACAGCCTGCACGTCGGCAGCCTGGTGCCCCTGTTCGCGCTGCGGCGCTTCCAGCTGGCAGGGCACCGCCCGATCGCGCTCGCCGGGGGAGCGACCGGCTTCATCGGCGACCCGACCGGGCGCAGCGCCGAGCGCGTGATGATGACCGCCGAGGTGGTCGCTCAGCGGGTCGAGCGCATCCGCCGGCAGATGGAGCGCTTCCTGGACTTCGAAGGCCCGGCCGCCGCGGTCCTCGCCGACAACCTCGAGTGGACCGCCCCCATGTCCGCGATCGAGTTCCTGCGTGACGTCGGCCAGCACTTCTCGATCAACCAGATGCTGGCCAAGGAGTCCGTCAGCGCGCGGCTGGAGGCCGGCGGGCTGACCTTCACCGAGTTCAGCTACATGCTCCTGCAGTCCTACGACTACCTCGAGCTGCACCGCCGCTTCGGCTGCCGGCTGCAGATCGGCGGCAACGACCAGTGGGGCAACATCACCGCCGGCCTCGACCTCATCCGTCGCGTCCAGGGCGGCGATCGCTCCGTCCACGCCCTGACCCTGCCCCTGGTCACCGACTCGTCCGGAGCGAAGATCGGCAAGAGCACCGGCGGCGGCAACGTCTGGCTCGATCCCGCGCTGACCTCGCCGTACGCGCTCTACCAGTACCTGCTCAACGTCGACGACCGCGACGTCGGTACGTACCTGCGCTTGCTGACCTTCCTGCCGCGCGAGCAGGTGGAGGAGCTCGACTCCCTCACCGCCGAGCGCCCGCAGGCCCGGGCAGCCCAGCGCGCGCTGGCCGAGTCGCTGACGTCGCTCATCCACGGCGAGGACGAGCTCGTACGGGTGCAGGCAGCCAGCGCGGCCCTGTTCGGCGGGGGAGCGCTGGAGGAGCTCGACGCCGCCACCCTCGCCGCGGCGCTGGCCGAGGCGCCGTCCACCACGGTGCGGGGGGAGGCGCCGCCGCTGGTCGACCTGCTGAGCGCTGCCCTGGGCGTCTCCAGGTCTGAGGCCCGGCGGGCCGTGCGCGACGGCGGGGCGTACCTCAACAACCGCAGGCTCACCGACGAGGCGGCGCTGCCGCAGCAGGGGGACTGGCTGCACGGCCGCTTCCTGGTCCTGCGCCGCGGCAAGCGCGCCGTGGCCGTCGTGGAGCGCGAGGGCTAGTACCAGTGCCGGCCCCGCCTGTCAGCAGGACGCGCGCTGCGGGACGTGTGCGCCTCGCCACGCGGGTATGGCGCCCTCGCCATTTGACTCCGCGCGCGCAGCCTCGTAACTTCATCTCTGCCCCCGGAGCACCGGACAGCAGCGGTTCGACTCGCTGCAGGACGGACCGCGGGCCCCACCTCGACGGATCAGCACGGCAGCGCCGTGTCCGCAGGAGGGTTGAGCAGGGCGTCGGAGCAAACCGCGAGGTTTGACACCACGAACCGCTCGCAGGTAGGTTAGGCGAGTTGCCCCGAGAACGACCGCGAGGTCGGGACCGGTGAGCGTTCGTTCCTTGAGAACTCAACAGCGTGCCGAAAGTCAGTGCCATATGTCCGGCACAGGGCAGACAGGCGTCCCCGTTCGGGGACGTGCTGCAGCTCGGCCGGATCTGGCGAGAAGATGGACAACTACAAGCTAGTTGACTCTTGATCGTCGGGACAACAGCTGACCTCCTCCAGGGAGGCAGCGACTCTCTGCCCCTCGGGGCGCTATTCATTAACGGAGAGTTTGATCCTGGCTCAGGACGAACGCTGGCGGCGTGCTTAACACATGCAAGTCGAGCGGAAAGGCCCTTCGGGGTACTCGAGCGGCGAACGGGTGAGTAACACGTGGGCAACCT
>JAOPWK010000349.1 GCA_025965735.1 Frankiales bacterium | reverse complement strand
AGGTTGCTCACGAGGACCAGGCCCGCGACCGACAAGCGCAGTGCAGCGACGTCGGTCCGCCCCGCCCGCAGGTCGCGCACACCTCGCGTCGCGACCGAGCCGAGCAGCAGCAGCGCGAGCAGGGCGCCCACCACCCCGAGGTCGAGCCAGACGTCGAGCAGGCCGTTGTGCGCGTGCGGGACGTCCCACTCCAGCCAGAAGCGGATCTCGTCACCCGGCCAGCCCTCCCAGAAGGCCCCGTAGCCGTAGCCGGCCACCGGCCGCTCCGCGGCTGCCTGCGCCGACTGCGCCCAGATGACGTCCCGCCCGGTCAAGGTGGTGTCCTCGCCGACGACGTCGGCGACCTGGCCCGGCGAGGTGCCCGGCAGCGTCACCATCAGCACGCCGGCGACCAGGGTCACGCTGCCGACGAGGACCATGCGTCCCACCACCCCGCGACGCAGCACGGTCACGGCGGCGACCGCGACCACGAGGGCCCCCGTCACCAGACCGGCTGTCGAGTCGGTGAGTGCCAGCGCCGCAGCCATGGGCGCCGCCGACAGCAGGTTGCGCCGGGTGCTGCGGCGGTCGACCAGCGAGCCCGCCACGCAGGCCAGCAGCCCCACGGCCATGACCTGTCCGAGCGTGTTCTTCGTGGCCAGCACCCCTCGGAGCGTGCCGTGGACGTCGTCCAGGCCCGCGGGCACGCGAAGCACGTAGAGCAGCAGTGAGCACCCCGCCACGAGCAGGAGGGCACGGCGCAGCGCCCCGAACAGCTGCGCCGGGGTCATCCGCTGTGCCAGCAGGAGCGCCACCAGCGCGGTGCCGACCAGCCCGATCGCGCGTCGCAGGCTCAAGGCCGGGTCGACCGACCACAGCACGGAGGTCCCGGCCCAGGCTGCGTACAGGGCGAGCACCGGCGGGAAGGACAGGCGGCGCCGGTGCCGGACGCGCCCGTCGAGCAGGAGAACAGCAGCAACCGCGTAGAACAGCGTCCAGATCACCAGCACGGCAGGTCTGGTCGGGCTGCCGGGCGGGTCCAGGACGGCGAAGAACGCCCCGCTCGCGTGCACCAGCACGGCGATCGCGAAGACCTGCAGCCACATGGGGGCGGCGCTGCCCGGGCGGTCCAGCCCGGGGCGGGAGCCGGCGGCTCGTCCGCCCGGGACGCCGGCCTCGCCGTGGGGCTGCGTCGCGTCGTCGGACAGGACGTCACCGGCGGGCCGGGCCGGGGTACCGGTCGTCACCTCGGCACCAGGCCGCGCTCCTGCAGCGCCTCGACCACCTGGCGCGCTCGTGCCCGCCAGGTGTGGTGCGCTTCGACGTGCTCCCGCCCGCGGCGGCCGGCCTCCTCGCGCTCGCGCGGCGTGAGGGCAGCCACGGCGCGCAGCAGCGCCGTGAGCTGGAGGACGTTCCCGGGGTCGAACGTCCACCCGGCACCTGAGGCGGCCAGCGTGGCCACGGCGTCCGGATGCGCGCTCGCGATCACCGGCAGCCCGCTGGCGAGGTACTCGTAGATCTTGAGCGGCGAGTGGTACATCGTCAGACCGGCCACGCCTCGCTGCCCCGAGTAGCCGACGGAGAAGCCCGCGAGGTGCGCAGGGACCTGCTCCCAGGGCGCCTGCCCGGTGAAGCGCACCAGGCCGGCCAGGCCCAGCTCGACCGCACGTGCCTCGAGCCGGGCCCGGTCCGGCCCGTCGCCCACGACGACGGCCTGCACATCCACGTCCTCCGCGCGGGCCGCGGCGACGGCCTCCAGCAGCTCGTCCAGCCCCTGGCGCGCGATGACGAAGCCGACGAAGCCGACGACCAGGGGCCCTGGGCGCGCCCCCGTGGTGACGGGGAAGCGGTCGACGTCCACGCCGTTGGGGACGACCAGCACCCGTGACGCGGGCACCCCGGCGCGGGCGACCAGCAGGTCGCGGAGCGGCTCGCTGACGGCGACGACGAGGTCGGCGCGTCGGTAGGTCCGCCGCTCCAGCCACCAGGCCGTGCGCACGAGCGCCAGCGCTCCCCGCTCGCGCTGCGCCTCCTCGGCCAGCAGCGCGTTGGTCTCGACGACCCAGGGCACACCGCGGGTCTGCCAGCCGCGACCGAGCTCCTGGAACAGCGCGACCCGCTCGTAGACGACGTCGACGTGACCGCGCAGGTCCCGGCGCGCGCATCGCGCCGAGACCGGCCGCAGCCCCAGCCGGACGATGTCGACGGCAAGGCGGCGCAGCCGGGAGGCGCGGCCGGTCTCGTCCAGCGGCCGGGTGGCTCCGCCGCGCAGGCGCCTGCGGTCGCCGAGCACGAACGGCTCGACGACGTGCCCCTCCGCGCGCAGAGCGTCGATGAGGCCCACGACGTGCGCGCGCGGACCGACCACGTCGGCATCGGCGTCGGGAAGGGTGCGGATGCGCGGGGACGCGGAGAGGTAGCCGACCCGCAGGGCAGCTCCGGTCACCGGCGCCGCGACCCCACGGCCCGGCCGGCAGCCACCGCTTTCGCGGACGGCGCCGCCTTGCCCCCCTTGCCTCCCTGGCCCCCCTTGCCCCGACGCGAGGACCTGGTGGGCTTGGCCGGTGGAGGCTTCGCCGGGTTGCGCCCGCTGCCGGGGACGACGCTCGCGG
>JAOPWK010000128.1 GCA_025965735.1 Frankiales bacterium | reverse complement strand
CTCGGGTGGCCCTCAGCGGCGGAGGCGCCCAGACCGCCGCGCGGAGCCCGGCGCCGGTCAGGGCGGTGGCGGTGCGGTCGGCCTGCGCCCGGTCGGGGCTGACGACCAGGGCCGGCCGTCCCGTGCGCACCAGGTCGGTGACCAGCCGGCGGCGGGTCAGGGCGGACGCGCCGACGGCGACCTCGAGTCGCGTGCCGGCGGGGTCCCAGCCGCCACCTGCCCACACCGGGTCCCGCAGGCCGAAGCGCTCGACCAGCGCCGCCCGCTCGGCCACGTCAGCGCGCGGCACCACCAGCAGGAGGGAGGCGTCCCCGCGGCTCGGCGCCTGCACGACCTCCTGCGCCCGGTCCACCACGACCAGGCGCACGCCGTCCACCGGACGTGCCGTGGCCGGGGTGGCGAACACGAACTCCGGCGGCAGCGTCTCGGCCCGCATCGCGGCCAGGTCCTGCTCGCCGGGTGGGCGGGCGATCGCGGGCGGACGGTCGGCGGTGACCTCGACGACCCGCGGCTCAGGCAGTGTCACCTCGGGCGCCGGCGGCGCCTGCGGCCCCCACGGCGGGCTCACCCACAGCGTGCGTCCGGGCGCGGCCAGGCCGGCGAGCAGCGCGCCGGTGGAGCCGCCGGAGCCGGGCCGCATGACCAGCAGGACGTCCCGCCCCTGCGCGGCGGCCTCCGCGGCCTCGGCCTGGCCGGGGCGCGGCTCGTCGAAGCCGAGCAGGCGTACCGCCTCGTCGACCGGCAGCCCCTGCTCGCCGCCGCGGACCGGCCAGCGGGGGAAGACGTCCGGCGGCCAGAGGTAGGGCAGGTCGTCCGGCTCGTCGCCGAACAGCGGTCGGTAGTAGGCCGGATCCTTGCGCAGGAGGGCGCTGCGGTGCGACAGGTGCAGCGCCTCCAACCCCCACCACGGCGGCAGCGGGGCGCCCACGGGGGCGACGCCACCGGACCAGCCGAGCAGCTGCTCGGCCACCGAGTCGGCGTAGCCGCGGCGGGTCCACTCGCGGCAGTTCTCCAGGCCGTACTCGACCAGCGCCGGGATGAAGCCCCGCCACATCCGCACGGCCGGGTGGTTCTTCCAGGCGTACTCCGGCCAGGTCAGGGCGCGCAGGATCTGGAACGTCTCCACGCGCTGCTTGCCGAGCCGCCGGTCGTCGAGGACGACGCAGCTCTTGCGCAGGTCGGGGTACGGGACGAACGTCTGCACTAAGCCGTCACTGCAGGTGCTCGAGGAAGCCGCGCAGCATCGCGTTGGTCTCCTCCGGGTGCTCGAACTGCGGCACGTGCCCGCAGTCCTCCATGACAATCTGCCCCGCGCCGGGCAGCGAGTCGGCGACGTGCCGGGCGAACGACGAGGGCACCAGGCGGTCGCGGTCGCCCCAGATGAACAGCGCCGGCGGCAGCAGACCCGGCAGCCGGTGCCAGAAGCCGTTCTTGCCGTAGGCGTCCTCGAGGTAGATCTGCCGGGCGGCGCTGAAGAAGGCGACGCGGTGGGCCCGGTCCCGCAGCACGCGCACGGCCTCGTCGGCGGCGCTGTCGTACCAGGGGCGGGGCAGCCGGTCGGGGTCGCTGAACATCGCCCGGATGCCCTCGACCACCATCCGGTGGCTCTGCGGCATCGGGAGCCGGGCGAGCTCGGGGGAGACCCAGCGCACCAGCGGGACCCACTGGCGCAGCCGGCGGAAGGCCGGCGACGGGGTCAGCAGCACCAGGGCGCGGACCGACCGCGGGTGGGTCAGGCCGCACTCGAGCGCGACCCGGCCGCCGAGGCTGTTGCCCACGAGCACCGCGCCACGGCTGTCGGTGACCTTCTGGAAGGCCTCCACCCAGGCGGCGAACCACGGCGCGTTGTAGGAGGCGCTCGGCGCCGCGCTCGCGCCGAAGCCCGGCAGGTCGGGCGCCAGCACGCGGTGGTCGACGGCCAGGTCGGCCAGCAGCGGCAGCATGCTCGCGTTGGTGGCGCCCAGGCCGTGCAGCAGGATCACCGGCGGCGCGTCCGCAGGACCGGCCTCCAGGTAGCTGGTGCGCACGCCCATCGCCGTCGTCTGCAGCGCCCGCGCATAGTGGGCCGGCCGGTCCACGTTCTCGGCGAACAGCCCGTCGAGCTGCAGGCTGAGCGCGAGGTCGCCGCGGACGGTGAGGTCGCCGTCGAAGAACGCCTGGACGCCCGAGGCGTCGCCGCGGACCACCCGGCTGAGGGTGGCGGCCGTGCTGTGCACGACCAGCGTCGGGTTCGGCGTGGAGCCGCGCCGAGCCCGGCCGCGGCCGTTCGCCAGCTCGACGGTCCAGACGCCGCCGTCGGTCGCGTCGAAGACGATCGTGGCCGTGCGGCCCTCCAGCACCGTGCCCTGGTAGCCCGGGCGGAGCCGCGTGCTGAGCAGCGCGTCGAGGTCGGCGCCGAGCGCGGGCGCTGCTGAGGTCACGATCTTGACGCTACCCAGGCGCCCGCGGCTGACGCGCGGGGCACGCCGCAGCTCAGAGCGGCGGCCGGGCTGACGAGAACGCCGTCGCCTGCTCCAGCTGGGCGGCCAGGGCCAGCAGCAGCTGCTCGCTGTCGGGGGGGCCGACCAGCTGCACCGCCAGCGGCAGCCCCTCGGCGCTGCGACCCGCCGGCACGCTGATCGCCGGCTGCCCGGTGACGTTCCAGGCCGGCGTGAACGGGACCACCCGCCCGGCCTTGGCCAAGGTGCCGAGGCCGGTGAGCGCGCCGATGCGGATGGGCGGCGCGGCCAGCGTCGGCGTGACCAGGACGTCGGCACCACCGGGCAGCGTCGCCAGCCGGGCCGCCGCCTCGTCGCCCCACCGGCGGGCGCGGGCGAGCAGGGCGTCGGAGGTGCGGGCGCCGACCTTCGCGACGGCGCGGGTGCGGGGCTCGGTCCGGCTCGGGTCGACGAGCCGGACCAGGTCGTCGCGCGCGCCGCGGCCGTACCGGATGAGGAAGGACGGCTGGGCCTTGCCGTACGCCGGGTCGCCGTGCTCCACGGTGTGGCCGAGGCTGCGCAGGACGGCGAGCGTGCCGTCGAGGGCGCCGCGCACGGCGGGGTGCACCGGAGTGGGCACCGGCGCCTTGACCGACCAGGCAATGCGCAGCGTCCCGAGTTCGCCTGCTGCTGCGGGGATCTGGCCGTCGGTCAGGACGGACAGCACGTGCGCCTGGTCGGCGACGGTGCGGGTGAGGATGCCGGCCGCGGACAGTCCGTGCCAGTGCTCGGTGTCCGGCGCGAGGGGGACCTTGCCGCGCTGCGGCTTGAGGCCGACCAGCCCGCAGGAGGCGGCTGGGATGCGGATCGAGCCGCCGCCGTCGGAGGCCGTGGCGGCGGCGACCATGCCTGCGGCGACGGCCGCTGCGGAGCCGCCGGACGAGCCGCCGGTGGTGTGGTCGAGGTTCCAGGGGTTGCGGGTCGCGCCCCAGGTCTGCGACTCGGTGAACGGCCACAGGGCCAGCTCGGGCAGGTGCGTCGTCCCGACGATGACGGCGCCCGCGGCGCGCAGCCGGCGGACCAGCTCGGCGTCGCGGCCGGCGACCGGCTCGGGGGAGCCGGTGCCCATGCCGGGTGCGTGCCCGGCGACGGCGACGTTGTCCTTGACCGCGACCGGGATGCCGAGCAGCGGACGGTCGTCGCCCGCCGCGTCGGCCGCCTCGGCCTCAGCCCGTGCGGTCTCCCGGAACAGCGTGCGGAAGGCGTTGAGCCGGCCGTCGAGCCGGTCGATCCGCGCGAGGCACAGGTCGAGCAGCTCCACCGCCGTGAGGCGCCCGGAGCGGAGCAGCTCGCGCTGGCCGAGGACGCCCGCGTAGGCGACCTCCTCCGGGTCGAGGTCGTGGTCCAACGCGGGTCTCCCTGCTGCTAGGCGGTCTTGCGCTTGCCGCCGGGCCCCTCGAGCCCCTCGGGCGCGCGGCCGGTGACCTTCATCTTGGCGGTCGCCGCACCGCGGGTCGCCACCAGGCGGGCGACGGCCATGGCGACGCCGCTCGCGGCCGCCCAGGACAGCGCCTCGGCCCAGGGGGTGCCGGGCGAGGCGGGGTCCGACGGCGGGTCCTGGTGCTTGGTCTTGCGCCAGACCTGGCTCAGCGCCTTGTCGGTCAGCTTGCGCACCACGATCCCGGTGCCGATGCCGATCAGCTTCGAGCCGACTGCCATGTCCGTGCCTCTCGTCCTGCGGGTCCTGGGTCGCAGTCGCCCTGCCCCCGCCGGGGGTGCAGGACACGTCCGGCGGGTACCGCTCCTGCACCTGGCCCTGATCCGGAAGGCACGACATGAGCGACGAGCTGCGCAAGGGCGACCACGTCACCTGGAAGAGCCACGGCGGCGAGGCCGTCGGCGAGGTGGTCGAGAAGATCACCAGCGACACCCAGGCGGGCGGCCGGACCGTCCGCGCCAGCGGGAACGACCCGCAGTACCTCGTGCGCAGCGAGAAGTCCGGTGGCGAGGCCGTGCACAAGCCGACGGCGCTGAAGAAGGACTAGACGGGACGCGCCGCCTGCAGCGCGGCGGCCAGCGCATGCGGGTCCCGGGTGCCGACCAGCCAGTACGGCGTGTCGTCCTCGGGGTCCTCGACCTGCACGCGCACCGAGCCGGACAGCCACGGCCGGGTGGCGACGAAGGCACGCGGCTCGGCGAGCGGTCCGCGCAGCCGCCGGGTCTGCTCGCGCTCCAGCGGCATGATGCCGCCGACGTGGCTCAGCGGGATCCGCGCGCCCGGCACGTGCAGTACCCCGTCCGCTACCCGCACCCTGGCGCGCGAGGAGAAGGCCAGCGCGGCCAGGACGACGAGCGGCAGGACGACGTACGGGACGACCGAGCGGGCGCCGCTGCCCCCGGAGTGGATGCCGGCCGCGAGCATGACGGCGACCGCCAGCCCGCCCAGCCACCACAGCGGTGGGGCGACCAGCCGCTCCTCGTAGCCGTTCACCCGACGAACGGGATCTTGACCGGCAGCGACCGCAGACCGCTGCTCACGGCCTTGACGTAGTCGGACAGCACCGTCGGCGCGAGCGTCTCGGCGAGGATCCCGCCGACGGCGTCGGCGCCGACGACGTAGCGGGCCAGCGGCACGGGGTTGGCCAGCGCGACCCGGATCGTGCGCGCGACCCACACCGGGTCGGGCAGCTTGTCGGCGCCCCGGTTCGAGACGGCCTCGGCCCGGGCGTAGGCGGCGGCGTACCGGGCGCTGCTCGGCTCCGGGAAGCCGCCCTCCTTCGCCGCCGACCAGATGTCGGTGCCGAACATGCCGGGCTCCACCAGCACGACGCGCACGCCGTCGGCCTCGACCTCCATGCGCAGGGCGTCCGTCACGGCCTCCAGGGCGTGCTTGCTGGCGCAGTACCAGCCCATCAGCGGGGTCGACATCCGGCCGGCGACCGAGCTGACGTTCACGATGCGGCCGTCGCCGCGCTCACGCATCCCGGGCAGCACCAGCCGGGCGATGCGCATCGGCGCCACGACGTTGGTCTCCAGCTGCGCCCGCGCCTGCTCGTCGGTGACGTCCTCCACCGCGCCGGACTGCGCGTACCCGGCATTGTTCACGACGGCCCACAGGTCGCCGAGCCCGCCGAGCACCTCGCGGCAGCTCTGGTCGTCGTCCACGTCCATCTGCACGGTGCGCAGGACCACGCCGCGCTCGGCGGCGGCGCTCTGCACGACTCCGGCCTTGGCCGGGCTGCGGACGGTCCCGACGACGTCGTAGCCGGCCGCCGCCAGCTCGAGCACGGTCGCCAGGCCGATGCCGCTGTTGGCGCCGGTGACCAGGACGGACTTCGGCACGGGGGAGCCTCTCTGCTGGGGAGCGCTCCGACGGTACGGCCGGACGCGGGTACGGTCGTTCCCGGCCCGCGAAAGGGTCACTCATGGACCCAGGAGGGCGGTGCCGGTGCTCGAGGTGTCGGTGCGACGGCTCGACCCCGAGGTGCCGCTGCCCAGCTACGCGCACCCCGGCGACGCCGGCTGCGACCTCGTCACCACCGAGGACGCGGAGGTCCCGCCGGGGGAGCGGGTCGTGCTGCGCACCGGCCTGGCGCTGGCGCTGCCGGAGGGCTACGCCGCCTTCGTGCACCCGCGCTCCGGGCTGGCTGCGCACCACGGGGTCTCGCTCGTGAACGCGCCCGGAACCATCGACGCGGGCTACCGCGGCGAGGTCCAGGTCATCGTCATCAACCACGACCCGCGCACGCCACTGGTGCTCAAGCGGATGGACCGCGTCGCGCAGCTGGTCGTCCAGCGCGTGGAGCAGGTCGTGTGGCGCGAGGAGCTCGGCGCGCTGCCGGGATCCGTGCGCGGTGCAGGAGGGCACGGCTCCACCGGGGGCCATGCCGACAGCGGGAGCGGCCCTGACGCCCCGTCCAGTGCCACAGCCGGAGCGAGAGGGTGAGCGTGTTCCGTCGCCGCAAGAACCAGGAGGCCGAGGAGGCCGTCGACAGCGCCCAGGTCGAGGCGGCTCCCGAGGCGTCCGACGTCCCCGCTGCGGAGGCTGCTCCGGTGCTCGCGCGCCCCGAGGGGCCGTGGGACGAGGCCGACGCGCCGCAGGACGAGGTCAACCGGATCGACCTCGGCGGCCTGCGCGTCCCCGTCCCGCCGGAGACCGAGGTCCGCGTCGACGTCAGCCCCGAGGGGGAGGTCGTCGCGGCGACCCTCGTGCAGGGCGCCACGGCCATGCAGGTCAACGCCTTCGCCGCCCCGCGCCGCACCGGAATCTGGGGCGAGGTGCGCGACGAGATCGCCGGCTCGCTGCGCGAGAGCGGCGGCCAGGCCGAGAACGCCGAGGGCCCGTACGGCGCCGAGCTGCACGCGCAGGTCCCCGCCGAGGCGCCCGACGGCGGCCTGATGCTCGCGCCCGCGCGCTTCCTCGGCGTCGACGGCCCGCGGTGGTTCCTGCGCGCGCTCGTGACCGGCCCGGGCGCGACCGACGCGGCCGCGGCCGAGCCGCTGCTGACGGCGCTCAAGGACGTCGTCGTCGTGCGCGGCGGCGAGG
>JAOPWK010000119.1 GCA_025965735.1 Frankiales bacterium | reverse complement strand
TGCGCGTCACCGCCATCGAGACCGGCGTCGCTGCCGGCGCGAAGTAGAGGAGTACGCCATGGCTCACAAGAAGGGCGCGAGCTCCTCGCGCAACGGTCGCGACTCCAACGCCCAGTTCCTCGGCGTGAAGCGCTTCGGCGGCCAGGTCGTCAAGGCCGGCGAGATCCTCGTCCGCCAGCGCGGCACGCACTTCCACCCCGGCGACGGCGTCGGCCGCGGTGGTGACGACACCCTGTTCGCCCTCGAGGCGGGTGCCGTCAAGTTCGGTCTCAAGCGCGGCCGCAAGACCGTGAACATCGTGCAGCCCGAGCCGAAGGTCACCGAGACCGCCGGCGTCTCGTCAGCCTGAGCTTTCGCACCACCTTCGAGGGCGGGCCGGCTTGCCGGACCCGCCCTCGTTGCTTTCCCTGAGAGGTACACATGGCCACGTTCGTCGACCGCGCCGTGCTCCACGTCGCCGCCGGCGACGGGGGCAACGGCTGCGCCAGCGTCCGCCGCGAGAAGTTCAAGCCGCTCGGCGGTCCCGACGGTGCGGACGGCGGTGACGGCGGCGACGTGATCCTCGTCGTGCGCGCGCACGTCGCCTCGTTGCTCGACTACCACTACCACCCGCACCAGAAGGCGACGTCGGGCAAGCAGGGCCGCGGCTCGATGAACACCGGCGCCAAGGGCACCGACCTCGAGGTGCCGGTCCCGAACGGCACCGTCGTCTACGACACCGAGGGCAACCAGCTCGCCGACCTCATCGGCGACGGCGCGACCTTCGTCGTGGCCAAGGGCGGCAAGGGCGGCCTCGGCAACGCGAGCCTGGCGAGCATCAAGCGCAAGGCGCCGGGCTTCGCGCTGCTCGGCGAGCCGGGCGAGGTCAGGGACGTCGTCCTCGAGCTCAAGACGGTCGCGGACGTCGCCCTCGTCGGCTTCCCCAGCGCCGGAAAGTCCTCGCTCATCGCGGCCCTGTCGGCAGCCCGGCCGAAGATCGCCGACTACCCCTTCACCACCCTGGTGCCGAACCTCGGCGTCGTCGAGGCGGGCGGTACGACCTTCACGGTCGCGGACGTGCCCGGCCTGATCCCCGGCGCCTCGCAGGGCAAGGGCCTGGGGCTGGAGTTCCTGCGGCACGTCGAGCGCTGCGCGGTGCTCGTGCACGTCCTGGACTGCGCGACCCTCGAGCCCGACCGCGACCCGATCAGCGACCTGGACGTCCTGGAGCGCGAGCTGTCGCTCTACAAGGACGACGTCGCGCGGCTCACCGAGCGGCCGCGCCTGGTCGTGCTCAATAAGGTCGACGTGCCCGAGGGGCGCGAGCTGGCCGACCTGGTGCGCCCGGAGCTCGAGGCGCGTGGCCTGCAGGTCTTCGAGATCAGCGCCGTCAGCCACGAGGGCCTGCAGCCGCTGACGTACGCGATGGCCGACGTCGTGCGGAAGGACCGCGAGGAGCGCCCGCTCGAGCAGGCGACCCGGATCGTGCTGCGGCCCAAGGCGGTCGACGACATGGGCTTCACCATCGAGCAGGACGGCGAGGGCTACGTCGTACGCGGCAGCAAGCCCGAGCGCTGGATCACCCAGACCGACTTCAGCAACGAGGAGGCGGTCGGCTACCTCGCGGACCGTCTCGCGCGCCTCGGGGTGGAGAAGGCGCTGGCCGAGGCCGGCGCGGTGCCCGGTGTCGAGGTGACGATCGGCGAGGTCAGCTTCGACTGGCAGCCCACCGAGCTGGAGCAGTTCTCCAGCGGCATGCGCGGCGTCGACTCCCGGCTCGAGGACCGCACCCGGGCCCGCGCCGACGAGCGCCGGCTGCAGAAGGACCTGCGCCGGGCCGAGCGGATGGGCCTGGACAAGGACGCGCTGCAGGCCGAGCTCGAGAGGACCGCCCGCCGCCCGGAAGCAGCAGAGTGACCGCCGGGCGGGCTCGCCCGTGACGCGGCAGGCGGTGGCCGACGCGCCGCGGCTGGTCGTGAAGGTGGGCTCGTCCTCCCTCACGACGGCCGCCGGCGGCCTCGACCCGGCGCGGCTCGATGCGCTGGTGGACGCCCTCGCCGCGCGCGAGGGGCAGCTCGTGCTGGTGTCCTCCGGCGCCATCGCTGCCGGACTCGCCCCCCTCGGGCTGGCCAAGCGGCCGCGCGACCTGGCCACCCAGCAGGCGGCCGCGTCCGTCGGGCAGATGCTGCTGGTGCAGCGGTACGCCAGCGCCTTCGCCCGTCACGGCCGCACCGTCGGGCAGGTGCTGCTGACCGCGGACGACGTCGTACGCCGTTCGCACTACCGCAACGCGCAGACGACGCTGGACCGCCTGCTGGCGCTGGGCGTCGTGCCTGTGGTCAACGAGAACGACGCCGTCGCCACCGAGGAGATCCGCTTCGGCGACAACGACCGACTGGCCGCGCTGGTGGCGCACCTGGTCCGAGCCGACGCCCTGCTGCTGCTGTCGGACGTGGACGGGCTGTACGACGGCGACCCGCGCAAGCCGGGCGCACGCCTGGTGCCCGAGGTGCACGGGCCGCAGGACCTGCAGGGCGTCGTCGTCGGTGGCACCGGCAGCGCCGGCCTCGGGTCCGGCGGCATGACCAGCAAGGTGGACGCTGCCGCCCTGGCGACCGGTGCGGGCGTGCCGGTCCTGCTCGCGGCAACCACGGAGGTGTCCGCGGCGCTGCGCGGCGAGGGCGGCACGTTCTTCGCCCCCACCGGCACCCGCTCGCCCGGCCGGCTGCTGTGGCTGGCGCACGCGACGACGCCGCGCGGGCGGCTGCTGCTCGACGAGGGCGCGGTGCGCGCCGTGGTCGAGCGCCGGCTGTCGCTGCTGCCGGCGGGGGTGACCGGCGTCGAGGGCGAGTTCGCGGCCGGC
>JAOPWK010000114.1 GCA_025965735.1 Frankiales bacterium | reverse complement strand
CCACGGCCAGCTCCCAGCCGAGGTCGGCGGTGGGGCGGGCGGCCACCAGCTCGGGCACCGCGGTGAGCGCGGCCAGCCGCTGGAGCCTGGCCACCGCGCGGACGAACGCCGTCAGCCGGTCGCGCTGGGCGGCCGCGTCCTCGTACCGCTCCTCCGCGGCCAGCGCGCTGATCCGGGCGGTGAGCGCGTCCACCACCCGGGACGGGTCGCCGGTGACGGCGGAGGCGTACGCCTGCGCGTGGTGGGCGTAGGCCTCGACCGACTCGCCCTCCAAGGCGCCCAGGCACGGGGCGCCGCACCGGCGCATCTCGGCCAGCACGCAGGCGCTGCTCGGCGTGCGGATCGACAGGCGCTTGGTGCACTGGCGCAGCGGCAGTGCCTCGTGCACCGCGGCGACCGCCATCTCCGCCGTGGCCGCGCGGCCAAAGGGCCCGAGGTAGAGCGCCCCGTCGTCCAGGACCTTGCGGACGGTGGACAGCCGCGGGAACGCCTCCACGGTGAGCTTGACCCAGATCGCCTTGTCCGGGCGCTTGCTGCGCCGGTTGTAGCGCGGGCTGTGCTCGGCGATCAGCCGGAGCTCGCGCACCTCGGCCTCCAGGGCCGTGCTGCACACGACCGGGTCGACCCGCTCGGCGAGCCCCACCATCTCCGCCATCCGGGTCCGGGTCTCGCTGGCGGTGAAGTACGTCCGGACGCGGCCCCGCAGGTTGGTGCTCTTGCCGACGTAGAGCACCCGGTCGCGGGCGTCGCGGAAAAGGTAGACGCCGGGCTCGGTCGGCAGGGCGTCGGCCAGGTGGCGCTTGCGGCGCTGCTGGGGGCTGACCTGCGCGGAGAAGGTGCGCAGCTCCTCCAGGCTGTGCACGCCGAGCCCGCCCAACCGGGCGATCAGGCCGTGCAGCACGTCCACGGTGGCCCGCGCGTCCGACAGCGCCCGGTGGTTCGGCTCGCTGGTGCTGCGGAACAGCCGCGCGAGGGTGCTGAGCTTGCAGTTGGGCGACTCGTCGCGCGTGAGCACCCGGCGGGCGAGCTTGGCGGTGTCGAGCGAGTCGTGGCCGGGCCAGGTCAGCCCGGTGCGGTCGCAGCCGGCCTTGAGGAAGCCGAGGTCGAAGGGCGCGTTGTGCGCCACCAGCACCGTGCCGTGGGCGAACTCCAGGAACGCCGGCAGCGCCTGGTCCAGCCGCGGGGCGCCCGCCACCATGGCGTCGGTGATGCCCGTCAGCACCGCGATGAACGGCGGGATGGAGGCGGCCGGTCGTACCAGCGTCTGGAACTCGCCGAGCACCTCGCCGCCGCGCACCTTGACGGCGCCGATCTCGGTGATCTCGCACGAGTGCGGCGAGCCGCCGGTGGTCTCGAGGTCGACGACGACGAAGGTCGTCTCGCGCAGCGGGGTCCCGAGCTCGTCGAAGGTCGACTGCATCGGGATCGCAAGGGGTGGTGCGGCGGGCATGCGGCGGACGCTAGGGGCGTGCTCCGACAAGACCCGGCAGGCACGCCCTACGACAGCGACGCGAGCAGCTCCTGCGCGGGAGGCGCGTGCAGCGGCGAGAACTCCGGGTTGAGCGTCATCATCCTCAGCAGCGTGGCGCGGGCGGCCCCGCGCTCGCCGGCCGCGGCCTCGATCGTGCCGACGCGGGCGTGCAGCGCCGGGGAGCGCAGGCCCAGCCGCAGGGCTGCCCGTGCCACCGGCAGCGCGTCGCGGGTGCGGCCGGCCTTGTGCAGCGCCCAGGCGTACGCGTCCTGCGTGAAGACCGACTGCGGGCGCTTCGCGTACGCCGCCTGCGCCGCCTCGAGCGCGTCCTCCGGCTCGCCGTGGTCGGCCTCGAACAGCGCCCGCTCGGTGTCGACGTCGCGCCCGTTCTCCACCTGGCGCTGCTGCGCTGCGCGCACGGCGTCGTACTGCTCCTGCGCCGCCTCGGTGTCGCCGGTCGCCTCGAGCAGCTCGCCGTACTGCACGAGCAGCCTGGGGGCAGGCACCTCCTCGACCAGCTCCTCCAGCTGGTCCAGCGCCAGCTCGGTGTCGCCCTCGGCGACCAGCACCTCGGCCAGGCCTCCCCGCGACGCGGCGTGGTCGGTGACGGCCTCGAGCCCCGCCTCGTACGCCGCGCGTGCCGCGGGCAGATCGCCCTCGTCCCAGGCCAGCTGACCCAGGCAGTACTGCGCGTCGGCTGCATCCTCGGGGTCCGTCGCGGCCCGGACGGCCTCCTCGAGCGCGGCCCGCGCTCCGTCCACGTCGCCTCGCAGCGCGAGGGCGTAGGCGGCGCGGGTGGAGGCGGCGGTCCCCGGTCGCAGCTCGGTCATCTGCTGCGCCGCGGCGCGCGCCTCGTCGTAACGGCCGAGGCCGTTGAGCGCGTCGCTGCGGATGCCGTACGCGGCGGCGTCACTGGCGTCCGCGGCCAGCGCCCGGTCTGCGAGGGCGAGCGCCGCCCCGAAGTCCTGTCGCGCGGCGGCGAGGGCGGCCGACCCGGTGATCGCCGGCGCGTGGCCCGGGCGCAGCGCGAGCGCCTTCGCGTACGTCGCCTCGGCCTTGACGTAGAAGGTGGGATCGGCGGTGCTGCGGCTCTCGCGCAGGTAGGCGTCGCCGAGCTCGCTCCACGACACGTGGTCCTCGGGGACGCGCACGAGGTGGGCCTGCAGGCGGGTGATGTCGTCGACCCGCTCGAGCGCGGAGCGGTCGGGTCCGCCGTCCGGACGGTCGTCGGTGGTGGCACCCACGGCGACCAGCCCCCCGGCCAGCGCGAGCACGGCGGCGCCGGTGAGGGAGACACGAGCCAGCCGCTGCATGGCGCTCCTCTTGGTTGCCCGGCCGACACGGTACGACCGCACGTTCGTGCGCCGCGGCCGTACGGCCTGCTGGGCAGCGCGCGCGTGTCGCTCGCTGACCCGGCTCCAGGTGCCCGCCCTCGCTAGTCTCGCCCGGTGCCCGTCCCGCAGCCCGATGCCGCGTCGCGCTGGCGCTGCACGCTGTGCGGCAATCTGACCCGCTTCGACGTCACCCGGTCCACGCGGGCGCAGGAGTACGTCCACGTCGACCTGGCCGGACAGCAGGTCGTGGAGGACCGCGAGCTGCTCGCCGACGTGGTCGAGCACGTCGTCTGCCGGTGGTGCAAGGCGGTGGACCAGGTCGAGGTCGTCGCCCGCCCCGGTCTTGTCGGACCCCCCTCCTAGCGTCCGCGGGGCCGGCAGACGTCGGCAGCGACTTCCCCGGAGGACCCTGTGCTCATCGACTGCGACGGCTGCGCCGTCCGCGACCTGGCCTGCGGCGACTGCGTCGTGACCGTCCTGCTCGGCGGGCCGCCTGGCGCCCTCGAGGTCGACGAGGGGGAGCGGCAGGCGCTTGACGTGCTGGCGGACAGCGGCCTGGTCCCGCGCCTGCAGCTGGTGCCTCTGGGACTTCCGGGACAGGAGGGCCACCGGCACAGCGCAGCGTCCTGACCGGGTGGATCTGCCCGAACCGCTTGTGATCCTGCGCTGCACCCGCGAGACTCGCCGTTCGCTGGACGTCAGGTCCCGGCGCGGACGGAGGAACGGTGCGCGAGCTGCACGTCGTCGCGACGAGCGAGGACGGCCGACACGTCGTGCTGGCGACGCGCAAGGGAGCCGAGAGCGGCGACTACCGCGTGGCCCTGGACGAGCGGCTGACCGCTGCGGTCCGCGGCGACCTCCCGCGCCCGGGCGAGACCGAGCCGACCGTCGTCACGCCCAAGGAGATCCAGGCCCGGCTTCGCGCGGGTGAGTCGCCCGAGCAGGTGGCCGCCTCAGCCGGCGTCCCCGTCGCCAAGATCGACCGCTACGCCGGGCCGGTGCTGGCCGAGCGCGAGCGGGTGATCGCGCAGGCGCGGGCCGGCTTCGTCACCCGCAGCCGGCTGGGCGCCTCGGCCGTGCCGCTGGGCGAGGCGGTCGATCGCCACCTGGCCGAGACGACCGGCGTGCGGCTCGAGACCGTCGAGTGGTCGGCTCGCCGCGAGGACGGCGGCACGTGGCTCGTCGAGTTGTCCTACATCTCGCAGGCCCGCCGCCGCAGCGCCACCTGGCGGTACGACGGCGCCCGCCGCGAGGTGACGGCCGTCGACAACGGCTCGGCCCAGCTGGCGCATGTCGAGCCCGGCCGTCGCTCGCGCTCCACCGA
>JAOPWK010000109.1 GCA_025965735.1 Frankiales bacterium | reverse complement strand
TCGGCCGGCTGCCGGGGTGGATCGCGCAGTGGCGCGAGATGATCGAGGACCCGGCGACGAAGATCGGCCGGCCGCGGCAGGTCTACACGGGCCCGGCGCTGCGGCACCTGCCCTCGTAGCTGGGGGGCAGCGAAGAGACGCGCGAGCCGGCGCCGGCTCGGCACCACCTCCACTCATCGCGACCGAATGGGGCTGTGCACAGGCGGCTTTCGGCCCGTCGGGCTGCTGCCTGCGCGGTCCTCGCGCCGCCGCGGCTGGACGTCTCAGCGGACCATCGCGTCGAGGAGGCGCTCGACTTCGGACGCCGGGTCCACGGTGAGCCCGCTGTGCACGGGCCCGGCATGCACGACAGTGCTGCGGGGAGCGGTCAGCCAGCGGAAGCGCTGCCCCAGCGAGGTCTCTCCCGCCGGGCCCTCGCCGGCGCAGGTCCGCTCGAGGGCGTCCGCGGCCTGGAGGATCCCCTCCACGTCAGCAGCACCGTCCAGCGCGCGCAGGCGGGCGGTGTCTGCCGCGACGCGGACCGTGAGGAAGTCCTCGGCCTGGCAGTAGAAGACCAGGCCGATGTTGACGTACTCACCGCGATCGACGCGGGGGGCGGCGCGCAGCAGGGCGTACTCGTAGGTCCTCACGGCTGCCACACCTCGCGGGCTGCGACCCGCCGCAGGACGTGGTCGACGTACGCCTCTCGCACCTCGTCGGCGGAGGAGAAGCCGGGCTCGTCCTCCAGCCACGCGTCCGGGACGGTCGCCGCCACGGAGGAGAGCAGGTCCCCTTCCACCAGGGGAGCCAGAGCGTCCCCCGCAGCGGCCCGCGACGTCGCGACGTCCTTGAGCACGTGGTCGGAGGCGTCGTACGGCTTGGTGGCAGCCGAGGCAGCGCGGGACCAGTCGTGGTGGAAGACCAGCGTGGCGCCGTGGTCGATCAGCTGCAGCGAGCGGTGCCAGCGCAGCAGGTTGGGGTTGCGCCAGGAGCGGTCCACGTTGCCGACCAGCGCGTCCAGCCACAGGACGCGGGAGGCGAGGTCCGCGTCGACGACGTGCGCGACCGGGTCGAAGCCGAGCGCGCCGGGGAGGAAGTCCATCCCGAGGTTCAGCCCGCCGGAGGCGCGCAGCAGGTCCTGCACCTCCTCGTCCGGCTCGGCCCGGCCGAGCACGGGATCGACCTCGACGAGGACGAGCTCAGGAACGGGGAGGCCCAGCGCGCGGGCGAGTCCGCCGACGAGCACCTCGGCGACGAGGACCTTGCGGCCCTGGCCAGCGCCGCGGAACTTCACGACGTACGTTCCGAGGTCGTCGGCCTCCATGACGCCGGGCAGCGAGCCCCCCTCGCGCAGCGGCATGACGTACCGCGTCGCGACGACGGAGCGCAGGGGGTCGACGGGCACGTGGTCATCGTGCCAGGGTCGGCCGATGCAGCAGCGCTTCGAGTACCTGGTGATCACCATCCGCGAAGGCATGGTCGGCAGCGCCGTCGACCACGACAAGGTGGAGGACGCCCTCAACGACAAGGCGAAGGACGGCTGGCAGCTCAAGACGCTGACCGCCGCGGACGTGAAGGGCAGGGTCGGGCCGGGCGCCACAGAGGGGCTGCTGGCGACGTTCGAGCGGCCCGTCTGATCAGGTCTGGCCGTTCCCGGATTCGCGACCGCGACCGCGACCGCGACTGACGGTTCTCCTCGCTGGCGGCACCTACGTGACGTTGTGCCTGCGCTCGCCAGGTACGGGAGGACGAGGGTCGGCCCGTACGTCGATCGCTGGGCAACAGCACACCGCGCCGTTGACGTCCACGACGTAGCTCTCCCGGTCACCTTCGTGGCCGAGGAACCGGCGCCGGTCTCCAGTCCGGCACCACCACTCGCTCCGGCCCTGGTAGCGGTGGCCCAACCCATGTCAGCCCTTGTCCCGGGGGTAGGCCTGCTGGCAAGGGCATGACCGCACGCAGCGACTCAGCGTCAACCGGGATCTGGGCGTCCGTCGTCATCCTCGGAACAGGTCCAGCACCTCGGCGGCAGCGGGAGCGGGTGGTGGGGGCGGCATGGGTCTGGGTGGTGCGGGTCCGGCGGCGTTGTTCGTCCAGGGGACGTGCAGGTCGTCGAGGGTGAGCTTGCCGAGGTGCCACAGGACGTGGTGGCGGCGGCAGAGCAGGACCAGGTTGGCCAGGGTGTGTCCTCCGCCGTCTGCGCGGGCGATCAGATGGTGGGCGTCGCAGAAGGCCGGTGGTCGGGTGCAGCCGCGGGCGGCGCAGCCCAGGTCACGGGCCGCCAACGCGCGGCGCTGGGCCTTGGTGACGGTGTCCCGCAGCGGCTCCAGGCCGGTCACCTGGCCGACGCTGTCGAGCAGGACGCGCGTGATCCTGGCGTCACACAGCATCGTCTCGATCCGGGCACGGGTCTGCGGGCCGGTCCAGGCCGCGACGGCGCAGGCGTGCGTGGCCGGGTGGACCCTCACGGCGCCCGCCTCGTCGCGATCGCTGCTGTGCTGCGACGTCGGCACACCGGCGGCGACCAGGTCCGCAAAGGTGGCCGGCCGGTGCTGCGGGCACCTGGAGCAGTCCGCGCAGGTGTGCTCAGCGGTCCTGCGGGCGGCCCACTCGGCAGGCAGGACGTAGCTCAGCTGCGGTCGGAAGCCTCCGGTCTCGGGCAGGTCCCCGAAGCCCAGGACCTGATCGGACATCTCGCTCAGCGCATCAGCCCGGCGCTGCGCGGCGGAGCGGGTGTCCTCATCGCCCTGCCTGCGGGCGAGGGCTTCCACGCACGTCAGGACGCCCTCGGCATCGCCGGCCGGCAGCAGGAAGCTGCCCCACAGGCTCCCGTCGGCCCGGCGCCGGGTCTGGAGGTAGCGGGCAGCGTGTGCGGCGGCCTCCGCGTCCTCGATGACAGGCTCGACCCAGGTCGCGAGCAGGTGCCGGACGTAGGCGGTCAGCTGCTGCGGGTCCATCCGCTTCGCGGTCTCCATGAGCGCCGGCTCGGCCTCCGCGAGCGCGAGAGCGTCGATACGGCCGACGAGCCGGGTCAGCACCTCCGCGCGGACGGACGGCACCTGTCCGTCCAGCACAGCCTGCGCCACCCGAGGCAGGCCGGTCCGCAGGAGCACGCTGACCCGGACATCCCGGCCAGCCGCCGACGCGCTGTCCCCGGACGCCTCGGCCGCCCATCCGGCCAGCGGTCGTGGCTTGCCGTCCTCGGTCGGCAGCAGACCACCGGTGCGGGCCTGCAGCTCTGCCAGCACCGCACCGCAGAGACCGGTCAGCCGCTGCAGCTGCGGCGCCACCGCGACGTAGGTCGACTGCAGCTCGGCCACCGAGAGCACGCTCAGGTCGGTGGTCACCAGAGTGTCCACCACCGACCGGAGATGCGTTGCCATGCCATGAACCTATGGGCGACGTCTGACAGTTCTGGACGCGAGAATGCCTTGCCCACAGTCGCTTTCGGCCGGCCAGAAGGCGCCTGGATGGAGAGGGCTCCTACGGCAGCAGCGCGTCCATCGCCTTGTAGATCCGCTTCTCCGACACCGCGTACCGGGTGCGCATCGGCTGGGCGAACAGGCTGATCCGCAGCTCCTCGACCATCCAGCGCAGCTCGTCGAGCTGCGGTGAGGGCGGGACGCGACGGCGCAGGTCGTCCAGCTCGGCCTGCACGCGTGCGACGACGGTGACGTTCAGGCGGTCGCGACCCGGGTCGGCCTCCAGCTTGTCGAGTCGTACCTCGAGCGCCTGCAGGTAGCGCAGCAGGTCGGGCAGGCGCGCCTTGCCGGTGGCGGTCGCGAAGCCCGGCCCGACCAGCGCGGCGAGCTGCGCCCGGATGTCGACCAGCGACTCCGGGTGCGCTCGACGGGAGGCATCCACGCGCGCGGTGACGGCGAACGAGGCGGTCAGCACCTTCTCGACCGAGGCCAGCACCTGCTCGACGGTCGGGATCAGGTCGGCCCGGACGTGGTCGCGCAGCCGGGCGAAGCCCTCCGCATCCCACGCCGGTCCACCGCCGGAAGCCATCAGGAAGTCCAGCGCGCACGTCGTGCAGTCCTCGAAGACCGCAGCCGGCGCCACCGGCGACCGCGTCAGCGCCAGCTTCTGCGCGTTGGTCATCCGCCCCGAGATCGCTTTGCTGGGCGGCGGGAGTGTGAGCTGCAGCAGCTTGCGGGTGCCGCGCCAGTGCACCGCCGCCTGCTGCGCCGGCGTCGCCTGCACGCGGACGCCGACCGTCTTGCCCTCGTCGACCAGCGCAGGGAAGCCGCGCACCTGCCCGGAGACGACCTCGCGCGGCAGCGTCCCGAGGTCCCACGTGACGAGCCCGGTCCGCTCCACCGAGGGCGACGCGGCCGACAGGGCAGAGGCGACCTTCGGCTGCAGCTGCGCCTTGAGCGCCTCCAGGTCCTTTCCTTCGGCGAGCGGCTTGCCGGCGGCGTCCTCGACACGGAACGTCATGCGCAGGTGCGGCGGGACCTTCGACAGGTCCCAGTCCTCCGCCCGGATGTCGACGCGCTTGACGTTCAGCAGCTCGGACTCGAGCGCGTCGAGCAGCGGACGCGACCGTGGCTCGACGACGGACAGGAACGCCGCGGCGGTGTCCGGTGCCGGCACGCAGCGCACGCGTAGCGGCTTGGGCAGCGACTTGATGAGCGCGGTCACCAAGTCCTGCCGCAGACCGGGCACCTGCCAGTCGAAGCCGTCCGGCGTGACCCGGTTGAGCACCGCGAGCGGGATGTGCACGGTCACGCCGTCGGCGTCGGAGCCCGGCTCGAACTGGTACGTCAGCGGCAGCCGCAGCTCGCCCTGCACCCAGACGTCCGGGTGGTCGAGCGCCGAGAGGACGTCGGCCTCGTCGCTGACGAGGTCGCCGAGGGTGAAGGTCAGCAGGTCGGGCGTCTCGTGCCGCGCCGTCTTCCACCAGGCGTCGAAGTGCGCGCCGCTCACCACAGGCGCAGGGATGCGCGCGTCGTAGAAGTCGTACAGCGCCTGGTCGTCCACCACGATGTCGCGCCGGCGAGCCCGGTGCTCGAGCTCCTCGACGTCCTCGAGCAGCGCGCGGTTCGCGTCGAAGAACTGGTGCCGGGTGTCCCACTCCCCCTCGACCAACGCGGAGCGGATGAACATCTCCCGGCACAGCACCGGCGCGATGCGCCCGAAGCTCACCTTGCGCTGCGCGACGACCGGGATCCCGTAGAGGGTCACGCGCTCGTACGCCATGACCGAGGCCTGCTTGCGCTCCCAGTGCGGCTCGCTGTAGCTCCGCTTCACCAGGTGCGCGCCGACCCGTTCGACCCACGCCGGGTCGATGCGCGCCGCGACGCGGCCCCACATGCGGTTGGTCTCCACGAGCTCGGCGGCCATCACCCAGCGCGGCGCCTTCTTGGCCAGCGCGGAGGACGGCACGATCGCCCAGCGCGCGCCGCGGGCACCGACGTACTCGCGCTTCTCCACGTCGCGCAGCCCCACGTGGCTGAGCAGCCCGGCGAGCAGCGCCATGTGCACGGCGTCCGCATTCGTCGGCGAGGCGTCCAGCGACAGGTCCAGGGTGCGCAGCGCCCGGCGCAGCTGGCTGTGCAGGTCCTGCCACTCCCGCACCCGCAGGTAGTTGAGGTACTCCTTCTTGCACAGCCGGCGGAAGGCGCTGCTGGACAGCTCCTTCTGCTGCTCCTGCAGGTAGCGCCACAGGTTGAGGTAGGCCAGGAAGTCCGAGGTCTCGTCGGCGAACCGGTTGTGCAGCTCGGTCGCCGCCTGCTGCTTCTCCTGCGGGCGCTCGCGCGGGTCCTGGATCGACAGCGCGGAGGCGATGACCAGGACGTCGCGCACGCAGCCCTGCTGATCGGCCTCCAGCACCATGCGCCCGAGCCGCGGGTCGATCGGCAGCTGCGCCAGCGAGCGCCCCAGCTTGGTCAGCCGGTCGGACGACGCGTCCAGCGCGCCGAGCTCGACGAGCAGGTCGAGCCCGTCCTTGACGTTGCGCCGGTCCGGCGGCTCGACGAAGGGGAACTTCGTGACGTCCCCGAGGTTGAGCGCCTTCATCTGCAGGATGACCGAGGCGAGGTTGGTGCGGAGGATCTCCGGGTCGGTGAACTCCGGCCGCGCGAGCAGGTCCTCCTCCTCGTACAGCCGGATGCAGATGCCCGGTGCCACACGGCCGCACCGGCCGGCGCGCTGCGTCGCGGACGCCTGGCTGATCGCCTCGATCGGCAGGCGCTGCACCTTGGTGCGCTGGCTGTACCTGGAGATGCGCGCGGTACCCGGGTCGACGACGTACCGGATCCCGGGGACCGTCAGCGAGGTCTCCGCGACGTTGGTGGCCAGCACGACCCGGCGGCCGGGGTGCGGGGCGAACACGCGGTGCTGCTCAGCGGCGGACAGCCGGGCGAAGAGCGGCAGGACCTCCGTCCCCTCGGGCACGGAGCCGCGCAGGGCGTCTGCGGTGTCGCGGATCTCGCGCTCGCCGGACAGGAACACCAGGATGTCGCCGGGCCCCTCCCCCGACAGCTCGTCGACGGCCTCGACGATCGCCTGCACCTGGTCGACGTCCTCGTCCACCATCGGCCGGTAGCGGACCTCCACCGGGTAGCTGCGGCCGGACACCTCCAGCACCGGCGCGCCGCCGAAGTGGTCGGCGAAGCGCTGCGGGTCGATCGTCGCGGAGGTGATGATCAGCTTGAGGTCGGGCCGCCGGGCGAGCAGCTGCTTGAGCAGGCCGAGCAGGAAGTCGATGTTCAGCGACCGCTCGTGCGCCTCGTCGATGATGATCGTGTCGTAGGCGAGCAGGTCGCGGTCGCGCTGCATCTCGGCGAGCAGGATGCCGTCGGTCATGAGCTTGACCAGCGTGTCGTCGCCGACCTGGTCGTGGAAGCGGACGGTGTAGCCGACGGTGCTGCCGAGCGGCGTCTGCAGCTCCTCGGCGATGCGCTCTGCCACCGACCGGGCCGCGAGGCGGCGGGGCTGCGTGTGGCCGATCAGGCCGCGCACGCCGCGGCCGAGCTCCAGGCAGATCTTCGGGATCTGCGTCGTCTTGCCCGAGCCGGTCTCGCCGGCGATGACGACGACCTGGTGGTCGCGGATGGCGGCGGCGATGTCGTCGCGCCGCTCCGACACCGGCAGCGTCTCCGGGTAGACGATCCGCTGCGGCACGGCGGCGTGTCGGCGGGCCACCCGCTCCTCGGCCGCTGCGAGCTCGGCGCTCACGTCCTGCCCCTGGTGCAGGCGCCGGGACAGCCGGGTGCGGTCCCGCACCGTCAGCGGTGCGAGGCGGCCGTCGAGCATCATGCGGAGCTCGTCCGCCCGGTGCTCGTCACCCCTCCAGTCTGCCCGCTCCCCCCGCGAGCAGCCGCTTCGGAGCCTGCAGCCGCCACGCCTCGGCCAGCACCTCGCCGACCTCGTCCCCATCGGGCTCGACGTCCAGCCGCAGCCCCAGCCAGCCCTGCCGCCCGCCTTCAGCGCCTCGGTCGTGCCGGGCAGGGCGAGGCAGAGGACGCGGAGCTCCTCCAGCTCGTCCATGATCACAGGGTCCCAGCCGTGTCCGGGGGGTAGGCCTCCAGGCAGCATCCACTGACCCAGGGAGACACCGTGCTCAAAGGACTGATGAAGGCCGAGATCGCCCGCCGGGTGTTCCAGGAGGCCCGCAAGCCGCAGAACCAGGCCAGGGCCAAGGAACTGTTCAACAACCTCAAGAACAAGAACAAGGGCGGCACGACGCCGCGCTGATCAGCCCAGCTCGTACACGACGACCCGCTTGACCTCGACGCCCTCGAGGTCGCGGGTCGTCGGCACGTCGTACGCCCCCAGCTCGCGCATCAGCGCCCGCGGCAGGTAGTGCCGCCCCGGGTCCCCGACGACGACCCGGCTGCCGGCCCGCTGTGCCGCGAGCAGCCACGGCTGCACCCGCTCGGACATCTTCGCGTCGTAGAACACGTCCCCCGCCAGCACGACGTCCACCGCCGGCGGCTCCTCGTCGAGCAGGTCCGCGCACAGCAGTTCCACCTCGCGGTCGTTGTGCGCCGCGTTCAGCCGCGCTGCCTCGACGGCGTAGCGGTCGACGTCGACCGCGAGGACGCTGCTCGCCCCCGCGAGCGTCGCGGCGAGGGCGCACAGCCCGGAGCCCGTTGCGAGGTCCAGCACCGACCGGCCGGCGACCAGGTCGGGGTGGTCCAGCACGTGCCGCGCCACCGCCTGGCCGCCGAGCCAGGCGAACGCCCAGAACGGCGGCGGCAGCTCGCCGTCGTCCAGCTCGCGCTGCAGCCAGGCCCACGCCTGGTCCATGTCGTCGGCCAGGTGCAGCTCGAGCTCCGGCACGAGCGGGGGCCGCTGCAGCCGGGTGCGCGACAGGACGACGTCGCGCGGCGTCACGTCACCGGCAGCGGGATCCGCGCCGCACTTGTCACCACGCGCCCGAACCGGTCGTCCGCGGCCGTCCACTGCCGGCCCGCCTCGGCGACCTCCTCGCGGCTGCGCCCGACGAAGTTCCACCACATGACGATGCGCTCCTCGAACGGCTCGCCGCCGAGCAGCAGTACCCGCGCGCCGTCCGGTGCCGTGAGCAGCACCTGGTCGCGGCCCGGCCCGAGGTAGGCGCTGCGCCCGGGCTCCACCGGCTGGTCGTCCAGCACGAGGACGCCGTCCAGCACCACGAGCAGGTGCTCGTACGACGCCTCGAGCGCGACCTCGGTCGCGCCCGGTCGCAGGTCGAGGGAGACGCCGAGCAGCGCGGTGTCGGCGCGGGCGGACGAGGTCGCGCCGGCGAAGGAGCCGACCAGGACGGTGGCGTCGGCGCCGGGCAGCTCCACCCGGGGCAGCTCCTCGTGGTGCTCGAACGCCGGCGCGCCGTGCCGCGTCTGCTCCGGCTGCGCGACCCAGAGCTGGACGCCGTGCAGCTGCCCGCGGTACCGCCCGGTCGGCTCCTCGGCGTGCGACAGGCCGTTGCCGGCGGTCATGAGGTTGAGCTGCCCGGGACGGATCACCTGCTCGCTGCCGAGGCTGTCGCGGTGCAGCACCTGGCCGTCGAGCAGGTACGTCACGGTCGACAGGCCGGTGTGCGGGTGCGGGCCGATGTCGATGCCGCCGTCCGGCTCCACCGCGAGCGGCCCGAAGTGGTCGACGAAGCACCACGCGCCGACCGTGCGACGGCGTGCCTTGGGCAGCGAGCGGCGGACCGTCATGCCGCCGACGTCCGACAGCCGGGCCTCCATCAGCTCGGCCGCCGGCGGGCCGACGTCGCTGCCGGTGCCCTTCTGCGGCGGCGTGTCCTGCACGTCCACGGGGCCGCTCATGGCGTGGAACGCTACGCCGGTGGAGGACGGCATCGAGCGGCTGCGTCGCTGGACCGACGAGCAGCGCGGCGTCCCGCCGGCGTTCGGCCGGATGCGCTGCAGCCTCGAGCACGTCGGGCGCGGGACGACGACCGTGCGGCTGCCGCTGGAGCCCGAGCTGCTGCTGCCGTCCGGCGCCTCGAGCAGCGCCGTCACGTCGATGCTCGCCGACTTCGGGGTCGCCTCCTCCGTCATCGCGTCGCTGCCCGACCTGCGCGGCGTCGCGACCATCTCCTTCACCGTCGACCACCTGGCGCTGCCGCCAGCGTCCGGCGCGCTGCTGGTGACGTGTACGGCGTCGGCGTACGACGACGGCCGCCCGCAGTACGCCCGCGGGACGGTGCAGGCCGCGGACGGGTCGCTGGTCGCCGAGGTGAGCGGCTGGCTGATGCCCACGCCCGCGGAGGCCTCGGGGGCCCAGCGCGTCGGGCTGGTGCACGAGCCGCCGGCGTCCGACCTGCTTGACCTGCTCGGCGTGCCGGAGGGGCCGGCGTTCCCGCTCAACGCCCGCGACGCGCTGTCCAACGCGATCGGCAGCCTGCACGGCGGCGTCGGCGCGATGGCCTGCTCGGTGGCCGCCGAGGCGGCGCTGCCCGGCCTGCGGCCGCTGACCACGTCGTTCGCCTTCCTGCGACCGACCCCGCGCGAGGGCAGCGTCGACGTGGCGGCCGCGGTGGTCCGCCAGGGACGGCGCACGGGTGCCGCCGTCGCGGAGGTGACGGACGCGGAGGGCCGGCTGCTGGTGTCGGCGCGGGTCGTCGCCGGCTGAGCGGGAAGGGCACCATGTGCGTCCGCACACCGCCGACCGTCGAAGGCCGTCACCCCATGCGCTCCCGCACCCGCCCCGCTCTGGTCGCCCTCGCCGCCCTGCTCGTCGCGGCTCCGCTGCTGACCGCCCCTGCCGCCGCCGAGGTGCCGGTGGCGCTGCGCGAGGTGATGTTCGTCGGCAACAACTGGGCCGGGACGGTGACGATCGTCGACGCGCGCACGCACGAGGTGCTCAAGACCGGCGTCGACTTCATCCCGGACAAGGAGCAGGAGCTCGCCGACATCCGGACCGACCCGGAGGCGCTGGCGTTCTACCTGGCCATCCAGCAGGGACCCGGCGAGGGGCACGACCAGTACGTCGACGACATGTTCTCCACGCTCGACGGCCGGTACGTCGCCGTCTCCCGACCGAGCTTCGCCGACGTCGTCTGGATCGACGTGGTCAAGGCCATCGCCGGCGAGACCGACGTCATCGTCCACGAGGAGCAGATGGACGGGCGCCGCACCGACCACATGGGGCTGTCCCCCGACGGCCGTCGCCTGCTCGTGTCCGACTCCACCGCCGCGCAGGTCATCGAGTACTCGATGGTCGACGAGGCGCTGCCGAGCCGCGGCCGCACCACGCTGGGGCAGCGGCTGCGCACGTTCCCCACCGGCGAGACCCCGCACGAGAGCAACTACAGCGCCGACGGCGAGCGCATCTTCCACGCCAGCATCGGCAAGGTGTACACGCCTGGCGACGCGACCGGCGTCGGCCCGGTGACGCTCGGCGAGGTCGCCGACGCGCTCAAGGGCGACCGCTGGTTCCAGATCGTCCGCAACGCCGACTTCTCGATCCTGCAGCGCTGGGACATGGGTAACGAGCTCGAGGAGGCCGGCTACGAGGACATGAGCTCGGCGGTGCGCCCGATGGCGATCGCGCCTGGCGAGCGCTTCCTCTACTTCCAGGTCAGCTTCTTCCACGGCCTGGTCGAGTACGACACCCAGGCGCCGGACGCGAACGGCACCGTCGACTACTCGACCGGCGACATCCCGGAGCCGCGCACCGGCGCGGTCACCCGCGTCATCGAGCTGCCGAACCGGGTGCCGGACGTGCCGCGCGAGCAGTACGTCAACGACAGCGCCCACCACGGCCTGTCGATGGACGAGGCCGGCACCACGCTGTGCGTCGCCGGGACCATGAGCGACTACGTGGCGCTGGTCGACCGGACGACCATGAAGCCGACGTTCTTCGACGAGTCGACCACCGGTCACTCCTACGGCAAGCCGTACTGGACGACCGAGGGGCTGGACGACACCTGCTGGATCTCGCTGTCCGAGGCGGACTCCGTTGCGGTGCTCGATGTGAAGACCAGGAAGGAGCTGGCCTACCTGCCGGTCGGCGACCACCCGCAGCGCGTCCGCTACGGCCTGGTGCCTGCTGCGTCGCTCCGCGCGGCGCCGGTTGCCGCACCGCCGCCCGCCGCACCGGCTCCCCAGGCGCCTCCGAGCACCGCCGGCGGGCAGCTACCCGCGACGGGCGTGGCCACGGGTGCGGCGGCGGCAGCCGCCCTGCTGCTGGGCATGGGCCTCCTGCTGCGCCGGCGTCGCGCTGTTCCTGCCCGATCGACGGGCTTCAGCGCCTAGGCTCGTCCCATGCCCGCGTACGACTACCGCTGCCGGACCTGTGATGCCCTGTTCGAGGTGCGCCGCGGGCTGGACGACGCCCCCGCACCCGCGCCGTGCCCGCAGGGCCACAGCGAGACCAGCCGCGTGTTCACGCCGGTGGCCGTGGGCGGGGCTGCTGCGGCGGCACCTGCTCCGGCCGGTGGCTGCTGCGGCGGCGGTTGCTGCGGCTGACTTCTTCTCCTCCACAGGCTCCCGAGCGGGAAGCCGGAGAAGAACCACAGCTCGTCCACCCCGCGCCCACAGCGGCGCGCCGGGTCGTGCCGCCTGCCTGCACAGCGGCGTCCACCGGGCCGCTCGACGTGCCGCTGCGCCGCTCGTACCGTCGCCGGCGAGCGAGGAGGAGGCGACATGCGCAGCTCGGTCCAGCCAGCCACCGACCCGGCCTTCGACGAGGCGCTGGCGCGCATCCGCGAGCTGAGCACCCGCCTGCACGCCGTCGTCGACCTGCACGACGCCCGCCGCACGCTGCTCGGGACACGGGTGTGCCGCTGCTGCAGCCGTCGGTTCCCGTGCCCGACCGTGCAGCACGCCGCCGGCTGAGGCTCAGCCCACCAGCCAGAGCACGCCGTACGGCGGCAGCACCAGCCCGGCGGTCGTGCCGCTGAGCGCGTCCCACAACGGGTCCGGCAGCGGTACCGCCTCCCGCGGCCACAGCTGTGGCTCGGGGCTCATGTTGTGCAGGGCCACCAGCGTCTGCGACGGAGCGCGCCGCACCCAGGCCAGGACCGAGGGGTTGACCGGCTCGAGCAGCTCGGCCTCCACCGATGCGTGCAGCGACGGCAGCCCCGCGCGCACCTGCGCCGCGTGCCGCAGCGCCGCCCACACGCGGTGCTCGACCGTGCCGTCGACCGTGCGCCGCTCGGCGACGTCCCACGGCATGCGCGGCCGGTGCACCCACCGGTTGTCCGCTGCCTGCTCGTCGAGCCGCGCCCAGGACCCGTCGTTGAGCAGCGCCAGCTCGTCGCCCATCCAGATCAGCGGGACGCCGCCGTAGCCGAGGACGGCCAGGTGCCCGAGCAGCAGCCGGTCCACCGCGTGCTCGTCACCCGCTTCGAGCCCGGCGAGGGAGGCGGCCGTCCCGCTGATGCGACGGTCGCCGGTCGCCTCGTTCTCCTGGAAGACCAGGCCCCGCGCCCAGGAGCCGGGGAAGGCGCCGCTGTAGAAGTCGGACAGGAAGCGGCGGTGCCCCTCCCCGGTCCAGCCCACGGCCGCGGCGTCCGCGTCGTCGATCGCCCAGCCGATGTCGTCGTGACAGCGCAGGTAGGTGCCCCACGCCGTCGTCGCCGGCTTGGCCGGGAAGCGACGCAGCGCCGTCGTCGCCAGCCGCGCGTCCTGCGCCGCCAGGCCTGACCAGAGCTGCACCATCAGGCTGTTGTGGTAGGCGAGGTCGCTGACCTTGCCGCTGTGCGGGCCGGTGCCGAGGTAGTGCACGAGCTGGTCCGGCCCGACGATCGCCTCCGCCTTGAACACCAGCGCCGGCGCGGCGATCCGACCCAGCGCGCGCAGCGCCTGCGTCAGCCCGTGCACCTCCGGCTGGTTCTGGCAGTCGGTCCCCAGCCGCTTCCAGAGGAACGCGATCGCGTCCAGTCGCAGGCACTCCACCCCTTGATTGGCCAGGAAGCACACGAGCTCCGCGAACTGGCAGAACACCTCCGGGTTGTGCCAGTTGAGGTCCCACTGCCAGGCGTTGAACGTCGTCCAGACCCAGCCGTCGAGCTCGGCGTCCCAGGTGAAGGAGCCCGGCGCGAAGTCCGGAAAGACCTCCGGCAGCGTCCCCTCGTACGCGTCCGGCTCGCTGCGGTCGGGGAAGACGTGGAAGTAGTCGCGGAAGCGCTGCTCCCCCGCCCGCGCCCGCCGCGCCCACTCGTGCTCGGCGGCCACGTGGTTGAGGACCAGGTCGAGCGTCAGGGAGATGCCCGCGTCGCGCAGCACAGCGGCCAGCGCGGACAGGTCCTCCATCGTCCCGAGGTCGGCGCGCACCTGCCGGTAGTCCGCGACCGCGTAGCCGCCGTCGTTCGGTGCCGGCCGCGGCCGCAGCAGCGGCATCAGGTGCAGGTAGGTGACGCCGAGCTCCTCGAGGTACGGCACCCGCTTCGCGACGCCCTGCAGGTCGCCGCCGAACCGCTCGGCGTAGCAGGCGTAGCCGAGCATCCGCGGCGACTGGAACCAGTCCGCTTCGACGTGCCGCCGCAGGTCGAGCAGCCGCAGGTCGGCAGGCCTGACGAGGAAGCCGTCGAGGGCGAGTCCCACCACGCGCTCGGCCAGCTGCTCGGCCTGGCCGCCGTACGCGACGGTCAGGCCGTGCAGCAGCTCCGGCCAGTGCCGCTGCAGCCGGGCGAGGAACACCGTGCGGTCGTGCTCGGGCTCGGCGGCCAGCGCCTGCGCCGCCCGCGCGAGCACGGGAGCGGGCGGCTGCTGCACGTCGCGATCCTTCCCCAGGTCTTGACAGCGACCCGCGCCGGGAGGAGAACGGGCGGCGCAGACGACGAGGAGGGGACCGGTGCCCGCGAGGAGCGCCGACCCTCCGCAGGACAGCCCGGCCGCATTCCCGGCCGGGCTGTCTGCTGTCCGGCCCGTCATCCGCGAGGATGGGCGGGTGACCACGCCCGACTCGCACGCCCCGCCCGTCTACGCCTGCGCGGCCGGGGCGGTCGTGCACGAGCACTCCAGCAGCACGCTGGAGCCCGCGCTGCTGCTGCACACGTTCCTGCCGCCGGGCGTCGAGGAGGTCCTGCGCAACGAGACGCCGCGGGTGGACGTCTCCAGCGACGGCCCGGGTGCGGCCACCGTGACGATCCGGGTGCTGGCCGGCAGCACGTCGCTGTCCTGGTCGGTGCCGATCGGGCCGGTCGTCGCGGCGCTGCCCGGCCAGCCCGGCGACGACGGCCGGATGGTGCTGCTCGCGCTGGTGGACAGCGAGCCGTCAGCGTCCTTCTGGTCCGACCCGATCGACTGCGAGCGCCTGGCTGCCGAGCTGCAGCTGCCGGTGGCCGACGTGGCCGAGGCGCTGCGCGGCCGGCTGACGCCGTGGCTCGCCGACGACCTCGAGCTGCTGCTGCACGACGACGCCCACGACCGCGCCGTCGACCGCTCCCCCGCCCAGACCCTCGCGACGGCGTTCCTGGCGCACTACCGAGGCGATTTGGCCGCCGAGCAGGCGACGACCGCGCTGGTGCGCGCGCTCTCCCTCGCGCCCGAGGACTACACGGTCGAGCTCGGCGGTCGGCTGTGCGCCGCGCTGTCGAACGTCCTGCAGGCGACCGACGAGCGCGCGCGCGAGCAGGTGCTCGCGCAGACGGGCCCGTTCGAGACCGAGGCGCTGCGGCAGCTCATCGAGCTGCCGCCGCTGCTCGACGCCGCGGCGCCGGAGAAGCGGACCGAGACGGCGATGGACTTCCTGCTGTCCGCGCCGGACCGCGACGAGACCGTACGAGCGGCGGTCAGCGTGCTCGGTCGGCTTGCCCGAGCGGGCCTGGGCGCCGACCTGCCGGACGAGGAGGTGCTGCGGCAGCTCGGGATGGTGGACGACCGCGCGCTGGCCCGGCTGGCCCGGCTGTGGGTCGACCTCGCCGCAGCCGCCGCAGGGGACGGCTCCGAGGACGCCGCGGTGGCGCAGGACGTCGCCGTGCGTGCTCGTGACGAGGGTCGCCCCGGCCTGTCCTGGCTCACCGCCACGTCGGCGACCCTGGTCGGTGCCGGACTGCACGTCGTCGGCAAGCAGCTGGGCCGCATCTCCGGCCCGGTCGAGGCGGTGCGGCAGCTGCTCGACGCCGACGACCCGTCGCTGGACGTCCTGGCGGAGGCGGCGCAGGCGTGCGTCGTGCTGGCGCGCTACGTCCGCAGCCGCGGGCGGGTCGGTCCGGGCCAGTGGCTGCAGACGCCGTCGGCCGTCGCGGCGTCCGCGGTCGCGGAGGCCTGGGTCGGCGGGCTCGACCAGGAGGTGGCGGTCGACCTGCTCGACGCGCTGCTCGCCGACGACGTGGAGGCCGTCGACCTGCTGGACGGGCTGGTGTGCGCGACGGCGCAGCTGCTCATCGAGTCGGAGCTGCACGACGACCCCGCCGCCCTGCAGACGCTCACGTCCGAGGCGCTGACCGCCGTGCCGGCCGGGTCGCGCGGCGCCCGCTGGCTGCTGGTCGTCTGCCTGCGCGAGGCGCACGACCACGACGCCGCGGCGCCCGCGCTCGGCGACTTCCTCCCGAAGGAGAGCGTGGACGTGGAGCGGGCGGCGCAGAAGGCAGGCCGGGTCGGGCTGCTGTCGGCCGGGCTGACCTGCCTGTCGGCCATGGCCGCGACCTTCGCCGAGGCCGGGCACCTGCCCCGCGAGGTGGCGCTCGGGATGCCGCTGCCGGTGGCGCTGGTCGACCACGACCTGCTGCGCAGGCCGGACTCCGCCGCCTAGGGTTCCTCGCGTGAGCCACCAGATCGACCCGGAGTTCCTCGCCCTGCCGATGCGGGAGGCCGCGGCGGCGGCCCTGCAGGCGGCCCTGGACGCCGGTGCGTCGCACGCCGACGTACGGGTGGAACGGCTACGCGGGCAGGACCTCACCGTGCGCAACGGCCGGCTCGAGCGGCTGAACGACGCGGTGACCGTCGGCCTGGCGGTGCGTGTCGTGCACGACGGCACCTGGGGCTTCACCAGCAGCCCGGACGTGACCGTCGACGAGGCCGTGCGCCTGGCCCGTTCGGCCGTCGAGGTCGCCCGCACCTCCCGGCCGCTGAACAGCGAGCCGGTCGAGCTGGCGGACGAGCCCGTCTACGACGACGTCACGTGGGTCTCGGCTTACGACGTGGACCCGTTCACGGTCGACCCCACCGACAAGGTCGCGCTGTTCGCGGACTGGTCGGCGCGGCTGCTCGCCAGCGACGACGTCGACCACGTGGACGTCGACCTGCGGCAGGCCCTTGAGGACAAGTTCTACGCCGACAGCGCCGGCACGACGACGACCCAGCAGCGGGTCCGGGTGCAGCCGCAGCTCACGGCGACGCGGGTGGACCCCGGCGGCGGCTTCGAGACGATGCGGACCCTCGCCCGGCCGGTCGGCCACGGCTGGGAGTACCTCACCGGCGGGCTGTACGACTGGGAGAGCGAGCTGGCCGAGCTGCCCTCGCTGCTGGCCGAGAAGGCCAAGGCGTCGTCGGTGGAGCCCGGCCGCTACGACCTGGTCATCGACCCGAGCAACCTGTGGCTGACCATCCACGAGTCGATCGGGCACGCCACCGAGCTCGACCGGGCGCTCGGCTACGAGGCCGCCTACGCCGGCACGTCCTTCGCCACGCTCGACCAGCTCGGCAGCCTGCGCTACGGCTCGCCGGTCATGCAGGTGACCGGCGACCGCACCGTCCCGCACGGGCTGGCCACCATCGGGTGGGACGACGAGGGCGTGCAGACCCAGCAGTGGGACATCGTCCGCGACGGCGTCCTGGTCGGCTACCAGCTCGACCGGCGCATGGCCAAGCAGAACGCGGAGGTGCTGGGCGTCTCCCGCTCCAACGGCTGCGCCTTCGCTGACTCCCCAGGACACGTGCCGGTGCAGCGGATGGCCAACGTGTCGCTGCAGCCGGCGCCGGACGGGCCCTCGACCGAGCAGCTGATCGCTGGGGTGGAGCGTGGCATCTACGTCGTCGGCGACAAGAGCTGGTCGATCGACATGCAGCGCTACAACTTCCAGTTCACCGGGCAGCGCTTCTACGAGATCCGCGGCGGCCGGCTGGTCGGCCAGCTCCGCGACGTGGCGTACCAGGCGACCACCACGGAGTTCTGGGGCTCCCTGGAGGCCGTCGGCGGCCCGCAGACCTACGTGCTCGGCGGCGCGTTCAACTGCGGCAAGGCGCAGCCCAGCCAGATCGCCGCCGTCTCGCACGGCTGCCCCACGTCGCTGTTCCGCGGCGTGAACGTGCTCAACACCGCGCGGGAGGGGGGCCGATGAGCACGTCCGCCGCGGACGTCGTGGAGCGGGCGCTGTCGCTCTCGCAGGCCGACGGCTGCATCGTGATCCTGGAGGAGAGCAGCAGCGCGAACCTCCGCTTCGCCGGCAACACCCTGACCACCAATGGCGCCGTGCGCGGCCGCTCCATCTCGGTCATCAGCGTCGTCGGGCAGGCGGTCGGCGTGCGGAGCGCCACCGTCGTGGACGGGCTCGAGGACCTGGTGCGCGCGTCCGAGCAGGCCGCCCGCGACGCAGCACCCGCCGAGGACCACGGCCCGCTGGTCGAGGGCGGAGCAGCCGCCGACTTCGCTGAACCGGCCGCGGAGACCTCCCCCGCGGTCTTCGCCGACGTGGCCCTCGACCTGGGCGCGGCGTTCGCCGCTGCCCGAGGGGAGGGCATCTCCCTCTACGGCTACGCCTCGCACGACCTGACCACCACCTGGCTCGGCTCCTCCACCGGACTTCGGCTGCGGCACGTGCAGCCCACCGGCTACGTCGAGCTGACCGGCAAGAGCACCGGTGGCTCGTCATGGGTGGGCCAGCACACCCGCGACTGGTCCGACCTGTCGATCGGCAGCCTCGACGGTGAGCTGCGGCGCCGGCTCGGCTGGGGCGCGCGCCAGGTCGAGCTGCCGGCCGGGCGCTACGAGACGCTGCTCCCGCCCTCAGCCGTCGCCGACCTGATGGCCTACGCCTACTGGACCGCCGCCGGCCGCGACGCCGCCGAGGGCCGCACGGTGTTCAGCCGCCCCGGCGGCGGGACCCGCGTCGGCGAGCACCTCGGTCCGCAGGGCCTGCGGCTGGGCAGCGACCCGCACGATCCGGCGCTCGCGACGACCCCCTTCGTCGTCACCACCGCCTCCTCGGCGATGACGAGCGTCTTCGACAACGGGCTGCCCCTGCAGGCCACCGACTGGATGAGTGACGGCGCGCTGAACGCCCTCATCCAGACCCGTACCTCGGCCGCGGCCACCGGCGTGCCGGTCACGCCGTACGTGCACAACCTGGTGATGGACGGCGGCGGGACGTCCAGCACCGACGAGATGGTCGCCTCCACCGAGCGCGGCCTGCTGCTGACCTGCCTCTGGTACATCCGCGAGGTGGACCCCGAGACGCTGCTGCTCACCGGGCTGACCCGGGACGGGGTGTACCTCGTCGAGGGCGGCGAGGTGGTCGGAGCGGTCAACAACTTCCGGTGGAACGAGAGCCCGGTCGGGCTGCTCGGCCGGCTGTCGGAGGTCGGGCGCAGCCAGCCGACCCTGCCGCGCGAGTGGAGCGACGACTTCACCTGGACGCGGATGCCGACCCTGCGGGTGCCGGACTTCAACATGAGCTCGGTGAGCCAGGCCAGCTGACGCAGCCTCATCGGCGCAGCGCCCGGGCCGTCTCGAGCAGCAGGCGGCGCACCTCTGCCGGCGGCACCGCGCCCTCCAGAGCCGCCTGCAGCAGCAGCGCCAGCGGGTGCTGCGGGTCCGAGCGCAGCGCCCGCTCCAGCGCGACGTTCGCGCGCGCGCCGTCACCGCGGGCGTAGGCGACCCAGGCGAGCAGCGTGCACGCCGGCGCGTCCCAGGGGGCGCCGACCTGCCGGACCACCTGCTCCACCAGGGCGAGCAGCGCGTCGCTGCGGTCCAGCGCCCACGTCGCCACCTCGTCCCGCACCTGCACGTCGTGCAGGGCCACCGCGAGCGCAGCCGCTGTCGCCGCCGGCACCTCGCGATCGTCGAGCGCCTCCCGCGCCAGCGCCAGCACGTCGTCCCGTCTCGCCGCCGCCCACCAGGCGCGGGCGCCCGTCACGTCCACCGGCGCCGCCGGAGGCGCCAGCGCCCGGACGAGGTCCTCGCGGGAGCCGAGCACCGCGCGGCCGTCCAGCGCGTGCTCGGCCCGCACCAGCGCCGGTGCCTCCCCGACCGGCGTCCCGCCCTCGGGGCAGCAGGGGCCGCTGCACAGGTAGGACGTCCAGTGGTCGCCGGAGACGTGCAGCGACTCGACCACCCGGACACCCGCCGCCTCACACGCCGACTGCACGCGCGACGCCAGCGCAGGGTCCGGCGCGTCGGCGTAGAGGACGAGCACGGCCGCCGAGCCGCCGTCCTGCACCACCCGGTCGACCAGCGCCGGCACGACCTCAGGCTGCAGCGCAGCCGGCGGCAGGTCCAGCCGGATCGTCAGCCCCAGCCGGCGGCGCGCGCCGCGCAGCGACAGCAGCACCAGGCTGTCCTGCGGCACGAACCCGCACAGGCTGGGGACGGTGGCGACGAGGTCGCCGGGGCTGGACAGCCGCGCCACGGGGCGGCTCGAGACGGAGGTCATGCGGGCAAGGCTGCGCCGCACGGCCCCCGCGTACGACCTGTCCCAGCGCTGCTGTGGACGGCGGCCAGGCCGTCGGAGGCCGGTGCTAGGTGGGCCGGCCGGTCAGCTTGTCGCGCAGCCGGTCGACCAGCCCGACACCGGGGCCGACCGTCTTGTGGAACAGCTCGGCGTTCGGCGAGAGCGGGTGCGGCCGCGTCGGCGCGAGCTTCTTGGCCACCTCGACCAGGCCCTTGAGCTCGACCAGCTTCTCGGCCGGCACGTGCGCGCGCAGCTGGGCGAACTGCGTGCCCTCCTCGTCGGCGATGTGCTGCTCGAACAGCGCGCGCGTGCGGCGCACGGCGTCGAGGAACTCCGGCGCGGAGGCGTCCGCACCCTCGAGCTCCTTCATGAGGACCTCGAGGCCCTTGTGCTCGTCGGTGTCCTCGTCGACGACCTGGTCCCCGTTCGGGACGTGGTGGCGGATGGCCGGGTAGACGTACATCTCCTCCGCGACCGAGTGGCGCACCAGCTCGCTGATGAGGCTGTCGGTGAGGTCGCGGCGCTGCACCGGGTCCGTCGTCCCCTCGATCTGGTCGAACAGCTCGGCCACCTCGCGGTGGTCGGTGGTGAGCGTGTCGAGGACGTCGTGGTCGTCGCTGTGGTCGGTCATGCTGCTCCTGCGGTCGACGGGGCCGGACGTCGCGCGCCTACCCCCGGGACTGCGGCTCACGCCGCTCGGTCGGGTCAGGTGGCGCGCCCAACCAGCGGGTACGACAGGGCCGTGCCCGACGTGACGACGGTCGACGCGGCGCTGCGGCTGCTGGCCGCCGCCGGCCTCGGTGCTGCGCTCGGGCTGGAGCGCGAGCTGAACGCGCAGCCGGCCGGCTTCCGCACCCACCTGCTCGTCAGCCTCGGTGCCGGCCTGTTCACGGTGGCCGGCGCGGACCTGGCCGATGCCGACCCGGCCCGCGTGGCGGCGCAGGTCGTCACCGGGATCGGCTTCCTCGGCGCAGGCGCGATCCTCCGCGAGGGTGGCAGCGTCAAGGGCCTCACCACCGCCGCCAGCCTCTGGGTCACGGCCGCCGTCGGACTGGCCTGCGGCCTGGGGCTGATGGCGGTGGCCACGATCGCCACCGTCATCGCGATGATCGCGCTCGTCGTGCTCAAGCGCCTGGAGCACGACGTCTTCCCCCAGCGCCGCGGCAAGGGCGTGCAGCTGTGGCTGGCGCACGGCGTGGTGCTGCAGGACGCGGTACGGGACGCCGACGGCGTGCTCGGCTGCCGGGTGACGGTGCAGCGCGTCTCCCCGGCTCCCGACGGCGGGACGCTCCTGGTGCTGCACGCGCAGGTGCCGCGGGGAGCTGTCCTGCTGGACCTCGCCACGCGGCTGCGCGCCCTGCCGGGCGTCGTGGACGTGGACATCGGCGGATGAAGGGCCGCCTCACGAGCCGTCGCTGACCAGCTCGACGGCGGAGCCCGGGCTGCTGCGGCTCGTGCTCGCGCAGGTAGTCCAGCAGCGAGCGCATCGAGCTCCACAGGCTGTAGACGTCCAAGCCGTAGAACCCGGCCCGCTGCTCCTCCGGGAGGCGGGAGTTCCTGTCCCGCAGCCACTCCGCGACTCCGGCGCAGCCGGGCGCAGCCGCACGCACCGGTTGACCTCGTAGCACTCGGGCCAGTCGCCCAGGGCGGCGACGAAGCCGAAGCCCTTCTCCTCGATCAGCCGCTGGGTCAGCGCAGCGCGCCAGGTGTAACTCGTGCGTGCCGTGCGAGGCCTCGCCGAGCAGCACGATGCGGGCATCGCCGCTGCGCTCCAGCACCCGGTCCAGGTCGTCGGCGGTGCGCAGCAGCGTTGCCAGCGAGCGGATCTCGTCCCTGTCCGCCGCGGTTCCCGTCAGGAGACCACCTAGACGTGCGCGTCGACCACCAGCGCGCAGTGGTCGCTCAGCGGCAGCCGCCGTACCTGACCCGTCCCCTCGACGCCACGGGCCAGCACGTGGTCGAGCTGCTGCACGGGCGCGTGCGCCGGGTAGGTGGGGCCGGCCGCCAGCGGGTGCAGCCCCGTGGTGCGCACCGCGACGTCCGTCGGCAGGTTGAGGTCGCCCATCAGCACCAGCCGGCCCGTCCGCGGGAGCCGGCGCACGAGAGCCCGCAGCTGCAGGCGGTTCCACCACGGGACGAAGGACAGGTGCGTGCACCCGACCGCGAGACCGCCCTCGAGCCGCGCCACCACCGCCACCCGCGGCTCGTCCTGCACGAGCGCGAAGCGCCGCCCCGGGAAGACCACCGGCACCCGACCTGGCAGCGCCGGCAGCGGCAGCACCTCCCACGACAGCACGGGCAGTCGCGACAGCAGCGCGACGCCGTACTGCGGCCCGGCGTCCTCCGAGCCCGCCCGCACCCAGCGGCCGGGTGTGCCGGTCAGGGCCGGCGCGAAGCGGTGCGCTGCGAAGCCGCCGGCCTGCGCGGCGACCCCGGTCAGGTCGGCACCGTGCGAGCGCTCCTGCGAGCGGTCCACCTCCTGCAGCGCGAGGACGTCGGCGTCGAGCAGGCGTACGGCGTCGGCGAACCGCTCCAGGTCGACCCGGTCGTCGCTGGGCGCCCGCCCGTGCAGCACGTTGAAGGTCGCCAGGCGCACGCAGGGAGTCTGCCCAGCGGGGGTGAGCGGGACGGCGGCGGGTACCGCTCCGCTTCGTGAGCGAGGAGCAGGAGGAGATGCGGGAGGCGCTGAAGCGCACCGCGGTGGCGCTGACGTCCGGCGGCATCTCCTTCGCGCTCGGCGGCGGCTACGCGGGGTGGGCCCTGGGCGGCCCCGAGCCCGAGCACGACGTCGACTTCCTGGTCGCCGAGCCGGACGCCGTACGCGCCGAGCAGGTCCTGGCGGACGCCGGCCTGCGGGTCGAGCACCCGCCGGAGGACTGGCTGTTCAAGGTGTTCGACGGCGACGCGATGGTCGACCTCATCTTCCGCGCCGCGGGCGAGCCGGTCGGGCAGGACCTCATGGACCGCGCGGTCGAGGTCGAGGTGCTGTCGGTGCGGATGCCGGTCCTCAGCCCCACCGACCTGCTGGTCACCAAGATGCTCGCGCTGTCCGAGCACGCCTGCGACTACGGCAAGGTGCTGCCGTCGGCGCGCGCGCTGCGCGAGCAGGTGGAGTGGCCGCAGGTGCGCGAGCGCACGTCGCACAACCCGTTCGCTGTGGCGCTGCTGGTCCTGCTGGAGCAGCTGCAGGTGGCTCCGGCTGCCTGAGCAGGAGCTCGTGGTGAGGGTCGGTCTGCAGGGGACGGGGACGTCGACGTGGGTGGCCGACCACCTGGCCGCCACGTACGCGGTCGTCAGCAAGGACCACTGGTCCAACGCGCGGCGGCGCGAGGTACGGCAGAAGCGGGTCGTGCGCGAGCTGCTCGCCGCCGGGCGCAGCGTCGTGGTCGACAACACGAATCCGTCGCGGGAGGAGCGCGCGGCGCTGGTGGAGCTGGCGCGGGAGGCGCAGGTGCCGGTGCGCGCGGTCGAGGGCCTCGTCCGCGTAGACCTGGTGGGCACGTAGTGCGCACCGAAGGGCGCGACGTCGGTGGCCGGCCCGTGCGCAGCCTCGTGCACGGGGAGCAGCGTGCCGGCGTGCCGGAGCTGGTCCTCGTCCCGGGGCTCGGCGCGATGGGCTACCTGCTGCCCACCGTGCACTCGTGCGCCACGTGGACGCGGGTGCACCTGCTCGACGTGCCGGGCTTCGGCGACCGGCGTACGGCCCGGCTGCGGGCCGACCTGGACTCGCTCGGCACGACCGTGGCGAGGTGGCTGCCGGAGCGACCGGTGCTGCTGCTCGGCCACTCCACCGGCGCGCAGGTCGCCCTGCATGCGGCCCTCGCCCAGCCGGCCTCGGTCCGCACGCTCGTGCTCGCCGGCGCCACCTTCAGCCCCGAGGCGCGCCGCGTCCTCCCGCTGCTCGGGCAGGTGCTGCGCACGCTGCCGCACGAGCAGCTCGGCGAGGTGCCGGCGGTGCTCCCGTACTACCTGCGCGGGCTGCGCCGGATGCCGCAGCTGCTCCGCACGACGCTGGCCGACCGGCCGGAGGACGCGGTGCCGCGGCTGGCGGTCCCCCGCGTCGTCCTGCGCGGCGAGCACGACCACCTGTGCCCGCGCCCGTGGGCGGCGCGCCTGTCGCCGGACGTGCGCGAGGTGCCGGGCGGCCACAACGTCCCGTGGACGCACCCTGGGCAGGTGTCGCAGGTGCTGCGGTCGCTGGCCTGACTACTTCTTCTGCCGCCGGCTGCCGCCGTGCCAGTCCTCGGTCGTGCCGACCGCGTCCGCAGGCACGCCCAGAGCCGGCAGCTGGGGCAGCTCGCGCAGGCTGCGCTTGAGCTCGGCGAACCCCGCGAAGGAGGCCAGCCCCACGACGTGGTCCCACAGCGCCACGGCCTCCTCCGGGCTCGGCAGCCGGCTGATGACCGGCCCGAAGAAGGCGACGCCCTCCGGCGGCTGGAAGTGCAGGATCGGCGTGCCGACGTCCTTGCCGGTCAGAGCGAGCGCCGCGTCGACCTCGTCCTGCAGCTCGGCGTCCCAGGAGGTGTCCTCGAGCGCCTCGGCCAGCTCGACCGGCAGGCCCACCTCCTGCAGCACCTCCCGTGCGAGCGCCGGCACGCGCGCGGCGACGTCCTGCCCCTGCACCGGGTCCTGCTCCCAGATGCGACCGCCGAGGGCCAGGTAGAGCGGACCGAGCACCTGCGCCCCGTGCTCCTTGCGCGCGCGGGCGCAGACCCGCAGCAGGCGCAGTCCGGCGGTGTGGCCCGTCTCGTACTCCGGCGGGAAGTGGCTGTCGTAGTCGACGTGGCTGTTCAGCAGCCGCAGGGAGATCGGCCGCCACTGCACGTCGTACGACCGCTGCTCCGCGACCAGCCGCACCCACTTGCTGGTCATCCACGCGAACGGGCAGACGGGGTCGAACCAGAAGCGCAGATCGGTCACGGGGCCTCCGTAGGCTGCAGGCATGCTCGTCGCCTTCAGCATCGCCCCTGCCGTCGCCGACGTGGACGGCGGTGTCGCGGAAGCGGTCGCCGAGGCCGTCCGCGTCGTGCGGCAGTCCGGTCTGCCGCACGAGACCAACGCGATGTTCACCAACCTCGAGGGCGAGTGGGACGAGGTGATGGACGTCGTGAAGCGCGCCGTCGAGGCCGTCGCCGCCCGCTCGCCACGGGTGTCGCTGGTGCTCAAGGCCGACATCCGTGCCGGCCACACCGGGCAGTTGACCGCCAAGGTCCAGCGGATCGACGACCTGCCCGCCTGACCGGCGCTGGAGGTCAGCGCGCGCAGGCGATGCACGCACGGGCGGACGGCCGGGCCTGGAGGCGTGCGTCCCCGATCGGCCGTCCGCAGCGCTCGCAGACGCCGTAGGTCCCCGCCTCGAGCTGCTCGAGGGCCCGGACCGCGGCGTCCCGGCTCGCCCGTGCCTGCGCGAGCAGCGCGACCACCTGCTGCCGC
>JAOPWK010000107.1 GCA_025965735.1 Frankiales bacterium | reverse complement strand
GGCGCCTGGTCCGCGAAGGAGACCTGTGAGCGGAGCTGTCGGCGGGTGCCCCACGACGCAGGAGCGGGCGTGCCCGCCGGCTGCGGAGCGAGTCGGGGCGGAGCCATGAGCCTCGGCATCGTCGACGCGGTCGTGCTCGGTGTGGTGGAGGGGCTCACGGAGTTCCTGCCGGTGTCCAGCACGGGGCACCTCACGATCGCCGAGGGGCTGCTCGGCCTGGAGGTGGACGACCCGTCGGTCACCGCGTTCACGGCGGTCATCCAGGTCGGTGCCATCGCCGCCGTCTTCCTCTACTTCGCCAAGGACATCGCCCGGTTCTTCCGCGGGTTCGTCGGCGGCCTGCGGTCGGCGGAGGGGCGGCAGACCGACGACTGGCGGTTCACCCTCGCGGTCGTGCTCGGCTCGCTGCCGATCGGCGTGGTCGGTCTGCTGTTCCGGGACGTCATCAAGGGGCCGGTCCTGCGGTCGCTGGTGACGGTCGGCATCGCGCTGATCGCGTGGAGCGCCGTCATGGTCTACGCCGAGCGGCGGGCGACGCAGGAGCGCGGCGAGCAGGACGTGACGATCGCCGACGGGCTGATCATCGGGCTGGCGCAGTGCATCGCGCTCGTGCCGGGCGTCTCCCGCTCCGGCGCCACCATCTCGGCCGGGCTGCTGCGCGGCATCGACCGCGTGACCGCCACCCGGCTGTCCTTCTTCCTGGCCATCCCCGCCCTGACGGCGGCGGGCGTGACCGAGCTCCCCAGCGCCCTGGAGGGCGTCGACCTGGGGCCCGTCATCGTGGGCACGGTGGTGAGCTTCGTCGTCGCGTACGCCTCCATCGCCTTCCTGCTGAAGTTCGTCGCGAGCAACTCCATCGTCGCCTTCGTGCCGTACCGGGTCGCGCTAGGAGCGGTCGTCCTCGCGGTCGTGGCGGTCACCTGAGGGACCGAGCCATCCGTTGGCCCGGAAGCCGACGTAGAGCGACAGGCAGGTGCCGATGATCAACGTGAGAGCGCCGAAGTAGCCGTACTTCCAGGTCAGCTCCGGCATGTTCTCGAAGTTCATGCCGTAGATGCCGCCGACCACCGTCGGCACCAGCGCGATGGCCGCCCAGGCCGAGATGCGGCGCTGGTCCTCGTTCTGGCGGACCCCGATCTGCGCGACCTGCGCGTCGAGCACGCCGTCGATGAGCCCGTCCAGGTGCTCGACGCCGGAGGCCGTACGCGCGGTGCGCCGCTGCTGCTCGACGAAGGCCTCCCGCAGCTCCTCGGGCACCGGGCAGGACGGCTCGGTGGCCAGCCGTTCGGTGACCTCGGCCAGCGGGGCGGTGGCCCGGCGCAGCTCCAGCAGCTCCCGCTTGAGCTTGTAGATGTGCCGGGTGTGGTCGGCGCGCTCGGCGCTGAACACGTGCTTCTCGACCTCCAGGACGTCCTCGTCCAGCCCCACCAGCACGTCGTCCAGGTCCGGCGTCACCACCTGCACCAGGGCGAGCAGCACCTCTGCCGGCAGGCGCGCGCCGCGCGCGGTCAGGTGGGCGACGACCTCGTCCACGACGGTGCCTGGCTGCTTGCCGACCAGCGCCACCCGGTCCTCGGCCACCAGGGCCACGACCTCGCCGAGCTCGACGTCGGAGGACTCGTCGAGCGTCGGCGTCTTCACCGTGACGCAGAGGCAGCCGGGGTGGGCGGCCAGCTGCGGCCGCAGGTGCACCTCGCGCGCCTCGGCCTGCGCGAGCTCGTCGACGTCCATCTCGTCCAGCAGCGCCTGCAGCTCGGCCGCGCCGGGGTCGACCAGCACCAGGAGGGGGAAGCCGACGCCGTCGCCCTCGGTCATCCCGGCGGTGGTCACGGCGTAGCGCGTCGTCGTCACGCGCGGCAGCCTGGCAGGCTTCCGCCGTGAGCGTCGACAACGACCACCGCGTCCATGCCTGCACCGCGGACAGCCCCACGCGCTGCGAGGCGCACACCCGTGTCTGGCGGGACGGCGAGATGATCGCCGAGGGCGTGCCGGTGGTCGACCTGAGCGAGCACCTTGCCGTGGCCGGCACGTACGTCTGGCTGGACCTGCTGCGGCCCACGCCGGAGGACATGGCGGTGCTCACCGAGGAGTTCGGGCTGCACCCGCTGGCCATCGAGGACGCCCTGCACGACCACCAGCGGGCCAAGCTGGACCACTACGCCGACCACGACTTCCTCGCGGCGTACATCGTGAAGGAGTGCAGCGCTGGCGACACGCTGCTCGAGACGGGGGAGCTGGCGGCGTTCTTCACCCAGCAGGGGCTCATCACGGTGCGCAAGAGCACGCTGATGGAGCTGCGCCCGCTGCTGCAGCGCTGGGACGCCACCTCGCAGCTCGCGGGCTCGGGCATCGCGTACCTCGCCCACGGCCTGCTCGACCACCTGGTCGACGGCCACAGCGAGGCCGTGGCGCTGCTCGGGGACGAGTCCGAGGAGCTGGAGGACCTGCTGTTCGACGAGCGCGCGCAGGGCGGCGGCGACCTGCAGCGGCGGTCGTTCGCGCTGCGCAAGGACCTCACGACGCTGCGCCGGGCCGTCGTGCCGATGCGGCAGGTGGTCGCGACCATGGCCCGCTCGGACGGCCTGGTCGACGAGCAGATGGCGCCGTACCTGCGCGACGTCGACGACCACGTGCAGCGGGCGGTGGAGTCCATCGACAGCCTGCGCGACGTGCTCGGGACGATCCTGGACACCAACCTCACGCTGGCCAGCAACCGGCTCAACGAGACGATCTTCCGGTTGACGGCGTACGCCGCGATCCTCGCCGCCACCACCGCGATCACCGGGTACTTCGGCCAGAACGTCCCGTTCCCCGGCTCGCAGGAGACCAGCGGGTTCCTCGGCTCGACGGTGCTGCTGGTGCTGTCGGTGGTCGGCCTGGTCGCCTACTTCAAGCGGAAGGGCTGGCTCTGAGCGCCTAGGGTCGCGGACGTGACCACCGTCGTGCTCGTCCGCCACGGCCTGACGCACCTGACCGGTCCGGTGCTGGCCGGCTGGACGCCCGGGCTGCACCTGGACGAGCGCGGCCAGAAGCAGGCCGTTGCGGTCGCCGAGCGGCTGCGCCCGCTGCCCTTCGACGCGGTCGTGTCCAGCCCGCTCGACCGCTGCCTGGACACTGCTGCGGCGGTGCTGGAGGGCCGCGCGCAGGAGCTGCAGATCGACGAGCGGCTGGGGGAGTGCCGCTACGGCGACTGGACCGGCAAGCCGCTCAAGGAGCTCGCCAAGGACCCGCTGTGGAAGGTCGTGCAGGCGCACCCGTCCGCCGTGGTCTTCCCGGGACCGGAGGGCGAGGCCCTGCGCGACACCCAGGCGCGGGCCGTGAGCGCCGTCCGCGACTGGAACGCCCGGCTCGGCCCGGACGCCACCTGGCTGGCCTGCTCGCACGGCGACGTCATCAAGGCCGTCGTCGCGGACGCGATGGGGCTGCACCTGGACCAGTTCCAGCGCATCTCGATCGACCCGTGCTCGGTCACGGTCATCCGGTACAGCGAGCTGCGGCCGTTCGTCGTGCGCGTCAACGACACGGGCGGGGGTGTCGCCGACCTGCTGCCGCCGAAGAAGGGCCGCCGCCGGAAGGCGTCCTCCGACGCCGTCGTGGGTGGCGGCTCCGGCGCAGCCGTCTAGGGTCGAGTTCGTGCCCCGCCAGGTCTTCCTCTTCGACCCGCCCGAGCGCTTCGTCGCCGGCACCGTCGGCCAGCCGGGCGACCGGACCTTCTACCTGCAGGCCTCCGGCGGGGGCCGCACCGTCTCGGTCGCGCTGGAGAAGGTCCAGGTGAGCGTGCTCGCCGAACGGCTCGAGGAGCTGCTCGAGGAGGTCCGCCGCCGGGGCGTCGGCGACGTGCCGGTCGTGGCGCCGCGCGAGCTCGAGGACACCGCGCCGCTGGACGCCCCCGTCGAGGAGGAGTTCCGGGTCGGCAGCATGGGCCTGGCCTGGGACGGCGAGGACGAGGTCGTCGTCATCGAGGCGCTCGCGCCGGGTGAGGGCGAGGACGAGGTCGAGCCGCTGAGCGAGGCCGAGGACGGCCCGGACGCCCTGCGCGTACGGCTGACCGCTGACGCTGCCCGCGCCTTTGTGGTGCGCGCCCAGCGGGTCGTCGCCGCCGGCCGCCCGCCCTGCCCGCTGTGCGCGCTGCCGCTGGACCCGGAGGGGCACGTCTGCCCGCGCCAGAACGGCCACCGGCGCTGACGGCCGAGCCCGACCACTCCCTCGACCTCGAGGACGTCCTGCGCCTGCTGCGTGAGGGCGAGCTGTCGGTCGAGGGGCGGCTGGTGGACGCCAGCAACGCCACGCTCTACTGCGCCGTCACCCTCGACGGCGTGACCGCCGCCGTCGTCTACAAGCCGGTGCGCGGGGAGCGCCCCCTGTGGGACTTCCCGGACGGCACCCTGGCCGGCCGCGAGGTCAGCGCGTACCTCGTCTCCCAGGCCACCGGCTGGGACGTCGTCCCCCCGACCGTGATGCGCGAGGGTCCGTTCGGCCCCGGCATGTGCCAGCTGTGGGTCGACGTGGACGAGAGCGTCGACCTGGCGGCGCTGGCCCGCAGCGACCACCCCGACCTGCAGCGCATGGCGGTGTTCGACGCCGTGGTGAACAACGCAGACCGCAAGGGCGGCCACCTGCTGCCGTGGCCGGACGGGCGCGTCCAGGGCGTCGACCACGGGATCTGCTTCTCGCACGAGGACAAGCTGCGGACGCTGCTGTGGCAGTGGCGCGGCCTGCCGCTCCCGGACGAGGCGGTGGAGGTGCTGTCGTCGGTGCGGGCTCAGCTCGAGGGGCCGCTGGGCGAGGCGCTGCACGAGCTGCTCACCCGCAGGGAGGTGCACGCGACGAAGGCCCGGGTGGACCGGCTGCTCACGAGCCGCCGCTTCCCCGAGCCCTCACCGGACTGGCCGGCCATCCCGTGGCCGCCCTTCTAGCTGTCGCTACCCACGGTCCCTCATGCTCCGGGCACGGTGACGCAGCCGGACGAGCGGCCGACCTTCGCCAGACCGGCGCGGTCGCCCGCCTGCAGGTCCGTGACGGCCGGGAGGATGCTCGCCATCAGCTGGGTGCGGTCGCCGACGTGGCCGAGGCCCATCGCGTGACCGAGCTCGTGCAGCGCGACGGCGCTCCAGGAGTTGGCGCCCTTGAGCGGCAGCGGGTCCGTACGGTCCAGCGCGATGACGGCGCCGCGCGTCGCGGCGATCTTCTTGCCGTCGGGCGTCTGGACGCCGAACCACGCGGTGCGGGTCATGCCGAGGACGCTCCTGGCCTGGCCGGCCAGCAGGTCGCTGCCCGCGCCGTCGGTCCAGCCGATGAGCACCGGCGGGTACTGCGCCTGGGCGCGGGTCGGGAGGTAGCCGGCGTCGGGCTGCGTGGTCGTGGTGCCGACGTACTGCCACGTGGTGCCGGTGAGGGCGCCGACGCGGGCGACGGCGGCCTTGAGGACGTCCAGGCCGCCGGCCGGGCCGCGGGAGACGTTGGCCGTCCAGCGGATGGGGGTGCAGGGGTCCCAGCGGACCGGCGAGCCGTCCAGGACGGTCGAGAAGGTGTAGCTGGTGGAGCCGGTGGTGGCGCCGCGGACCGCGAGCGCGCCCGCAGCGGCGGTCCGGGACGTGCGGGTGACCTCGCCGATGCGCTTGAAGGCCGCGTCCGGGCCGGTGCCGCCGGAGACCTGCGCCGGACCGCTGGACACGGCGTCGGCGACGGCCGGGGCGACGGCGCCGACGACGCCCAGCGCGGACAGCGCGAGGGCTGCGGTCGCGACGACGGTCCGGCGGGCGGCGTTCACGGTGAGTGACATGCTCTGTCTCTCGGTCACTGGGAGTGATTCCTTCACTGCGCCGACCGGGTGAACCTGAGCGTGCGACTCGGCTCGATTGACTACGCAGCGTGGTCTCGCGCGTGACGAACCGACCCCCGGCCACCTCGGTAGGCTCAAGCGCATGCAGTCCTGGCGCGCGCCCGCGGTACCCGTCCTGCCAGGGGACGCCTCCGCCGCGCCGCTCCAGCTGCACGACAGCTCCAGCAGGCAGCTGGTGGACGTCGTGGTGGCCGGCCCCACGGCCCGCCTGTACGTCTGCGGCATCACGCCGTACGACGCGACGCACCTCGGCCACGCCGCCACCTACCTCACCTTCGACACGCTGGTCCGCCTGTGGCGCGACCGCGGCCTGGAGGTCGACTACGTCCAGAACGTCACCGACATCGACGACCCGCTGCTCGAGCGCGCTGCCCGGGACGGCGAGGACTGGGTGGCCGTCGCCGAGCGCGAGACGGCGCTGTTCCGGGAGGACATGACGGCGCTGCGCGCGCTGCCGCCGACCCACTACGTCGGCGCCGTCGAGGCGATGGACGAGATCGCGGCGTTCGTCGTCCGCCTGCTGGACAGCGGGGCGGCGTACCGCCTGGACGAGGACGTCTACTTCTCCATCGCTGCCGCCGAGCACTTCGGCGCGGTCTCGGCGTACGACGCCGACACGATGCTGGCGCTGTCCGCCGAGCGCGGCGGCGACCCGCAGCGGCCGGGCAAGAAGCACCCACTTGACCCGCTGCTCTGGCTCGCCGCCCGGCCGGGGGAGCCGTCCTGGGACTCGCCGCTGGGCAAGGGCCGCCCCGGCTGGCACGTGGAGTGCACCGCGATCGCCCTGAACCGCCTCGGCTCCGGGTTCGACGTGCAGGGCGGCGGCTCGGACCTGCTGTTCCCGCACCACGAGATGTCGGCGGCGCACGGGGAGGTCGGCACCGGCTCGTGGCCGTTCGCGCGGACGTACGCCCACGCCGGGATGGTCGGGCTCAGCGGCGAGAAGATGAGCAAGTCGCGCGGCAACCTCGTCTTCGTCTCGTCGTTGCGCGCGGCCGGCGTCGACCCCGGAGCGCTGCGGCTGGCCCTGCTCGCCGCGCACTACCGCCAGGACCGGGAGTGGTTCGACAGCACGCTCTCGGCGGGCCGGGACCGTCTTGCGTCGTGGCGGACGGCCGTGGCGCGTCCCACCGGGCCCTCGGGGGAGGCGCTCGTCGCCGAGCTGCGGGCGGCGCTGTCCGCCGACCTGGACACCCCCGCGGCGCTGGCCGTCGTGGACGCCTGGGCGGCGGCGGACGGCGAGGACGCCTCCGCCCCCGCGCTGGCGCGCGACGCGGTGGACGCGCTGCTCGGAGTGTCCCTCTAGCCCGCTTCTCCACAGATCGTCCGGGCGGCTCCCACCGCCGTCGCGCGGGTCCTAGGTTCCTCCTGTCGGCCGGAGGGGCCGCCACCACGGACGTCGGAGGAGCAGGACATGAGCGGCATCAAGGTCACCCCGGAGCAGCTGAACGCCCTGTCCGGCCAGGTCTCCCGCGGGTCGGGCGAGATCGAGGCCCAGCTGCGGGCGCTGTCCAACACGATCGCGCCGCTCGTCGGCGGTGACTGGGCCGGTCAGGCCTCGCAGCGCTTCAACGGCCTGTGGGACGAGTGGCAGCGCTCCGCCCAGGGCCTCAAGCACGCCCTCGACGGCATCAGCCAGCTCATGTCCCAGGCGGGAACGGCCTACGCCAACGCCGAGTCCCAGATCGCCAACAGCTTCCAATAGCTCCGCAGAACGTCGCTCGGACCTGCTCGCGAGTTCGCCCTTACGGTCCTTCCCGACGTCCCGCTCCGCGGCCGACACCCCCGAGGGTGCTGCTGCACCAAGGCCGGACCCGCTGCGGGTCCGGCCTTCGTGCTGTCCACGCCGTGTCAGCCTCCGCGCGGATCGTCCCCACCTCTGCGGAGGTAGCGCTCGAACTCCTTGGCGATGGCCTCACCGGAGGCCTCCGGCAGGTCGACCTCGGGCTCGCGCTGCTCGAGGGAGGCGATGTACTCCGCCACGTCGGTGTCCTCGGCGGCCAGCTCGTCGACGGAGCGCTCCCAGGCTCGGGCCTTCTCGGGCAGGTCACCCAGCGGCACCGGCAGGTCGAGCAGGTCCTCCACCCGGCGCAGCAGCGCGAGGGTGGCCTTGGGGCAGGGCGGCTGTGCGACGTAGTGCGGCACCGCCGCCCAGAAGCTGATCGCCGGCAGCCCGGACTGGGTGCACAGATCCTGGAACACGCCGACGATGCCGGTCGGCCCCTCGTAGCGCGAGCCCTCCAGCCCGAGTGCCTCCATCGTCTTCGGGTCCGAGGCGGTGCCGCTGACCGGCACGGGCCGGGTGTGCGGGCTGTCCGCGAGCAGCGCGCCCAGCGTCACCACCAGCTCCGCGCCGAGCTGCTGGGCGATGCTGACCAGCTCCTCGCAGAAGCCGCGCCAGCGCATGTTCGGCTCCAGGCCCCGCACCAGCACGACGTCCCGGTCGGCGTCCGGCAGCCGGCAGACCGCGATGCGCGTGGTCGGCCAGGTGATCCGCCGGGTGACGCCGTCGACCAGCGACACGTTCGGCCGGTTGACCTGGAAGTCGTAGTACTCGTCCGGGTCGATCGCGGCCACCTTGCGGCCGTCCCAGGCCTCCTCGAGGTGCTCGACGGCTCCGGAGGCCGCGTCGCCGGCGTCGTTCCAGCCCTCGAAGGCGGCGATGACCACGGGTCGGCGCAGCGGGGGCAGGTCGGCCGGCGGGCGGGTCGGGAGCGCGCTCATGCGCGGGTCCGGAGGCCGTCGGGGGTGGTCACGACCCGGACCCTTCCCCGGTCTGGCGGAGCGAGACCTCGTCGGCCGCGGCGCGCACGACGCCGGCGACCAGGGCCGGCCACTGCAGCGGAACGTCGTGCACCGCCCCCTCCCAGCGCAGCGTCCGGGCCTGGGGGAGCAGGGCAGCCGTGCGCTCCAGCGCGTCGGCGCGTGGAGCGTCGGGGGAGCAGGACACCAGCCACGCCGGGCAGCGCACGTCCGGAAGCAGCGGCTCCAGCTCGACGTCGAGCAGGTCGTCCACGATGGCCATGTGGCTCTCGAACAGGAGCCGTGCCCGCGCCAGGCCGTCGTCGCCCACCGCGAAGATCGACAGGACGGCCCGCTCGACCGCCGGGGTCCACCACGGGCGCAGCGGGCCGTCGCGGAGCACGACCCGGAGCTCCTCCACCGGCAGGGCGATCCGCGGCGGCGTGAGCATCTCCCGTACCTGCTCCCGGGTGACGGCCAGGTCGCGCATCCGCAGGGTCCCGCCGTCCACGCACACGACGGCCAGCACCCGCTCGGGGGCGCGTGCGGCCAGCCGCAGGGCCGTCCAGGCGCCCCACGAGTGCCCGACGACGACCACCCGTGACAGCCCGAGGGCGTCCAGCGCGGTGAGGGCGTCGGCCAGCACCGTCTCGCCGTCGTACGGCCCGGTCGGCCGGTCGCTGTCGCCGTGCCCGCGCTGGTCCAGCGCGAGCACCGGCAGGCCGGCCAGGCCGGGGACGACGAGGTCCCAGATGTGCCGGGTGGAGGCGAGCCCGTGCAGGAGCAGGACGGGGGTGCCGCTGCCCGGCCAGCGGGTGGCGCGCAGCCGGACGTCCTGGCCGGGCAGGTCGACGTCCAGCCCGCCAGCGACCGGCGGCTCCGAGACCACCGGCCGTGGCTGGGTCACTTCTTCGCGCCGCGCCCGGTGGTGTGGACGATGAGGACGTCGCAGTCCGCACGGTGGCTGATGTTCGCGGGCACCGAGCCGAGCAGGCGGCCGGCCAGGCTGTTCAGCCCGCGGTTGCCGACGACCACCAGGTCGACCTTGCGCTCCTTGGCGATCCGCGCCAGCTCGTCGACGGGGTCGCCTTCGAGGGCGATGGTCTCGGTCTTCTCGACGCCGGCCGAGGTGGCCCGCTCGCAGGCGCTGCGCAGCACGTCCTCGGCGGGGTGCGAGCCGGACACCTTGTACGCCTCACCGCCGAGCGCGCCGGCCGCGTCCTGGACCTCGCGCTGGGACATCGGGTGGTACGCCGTGACGAGGATGAGCGTGGCTCCTGCGTCCCGGGCGACCTCGGCGGCCCGGTCCACGGCACGGAAGGAGGACTCCGACCCGTCGGTGCCGACCAGCACGGTCGAGTAGGCGCTCAACTGCCCTCCAAGGGACGCTCATCGGTGCGGCGTGGGTGTGACGCGGAACCTACCGCTCGCCGCGCGGCCGGGCAGACCCCCCTCGGTAGGATCGACGGATGCCGCCCCAGTCCGACCCTGCCCTGCTCCGGGCCCTGCGCGAGCGCGTGGTCGTGGCGGACGGCGCCATGGGCACGATGCTGCAGGCGGCGGAGCACATCGGCGGCGGGCTCGACCTCGAGCGGGACTTCGAGGGGCACGAGGGCTGCAACGAGATCCTGAACGTCACCCGGCCCGACATCGTCCGCAGCGTCCACGACGCGTACTTCGAGGCCGGCTGCGACGCGGTCGAGACCAACACGTTCGGCTCCAACTGGGCCGGCCTGTCGGAGTACGGCATCCCGGAGCGGATCCGCGAGACGGCGCTGGCCGGTGCGCGCATCGCCCGCGAGGCCGCTGACCACTGGTCCACGCCGGAGCAGCCGCGCTACGTGATCGGCTCGGTCGGCCCCGGCACGAAGCTGCCGACGCTCGGCCACGTCCCGTACTCCGTGCTCCGCGACGCCTACCAGGAGCAGTGCGAGGCGATGATCGAGGGCGGCGCCGACGCCATCCTGGTCGAGACCGCGCAGGACCTGCTCCAGGTGAAGGCCGCGGTCGTCGGCGCCAAGCGCGCCATGGCCGCGACCGGCAAGCGCGTCGTGCTCATCGCCCAGGTCACCGTCGAGCTGACCGGCACGATGCTGCTCGGCTCGGAGATCGGGGCCGCGCTGGCCGCCCTCGAGCCGCTGGGCATCGACGTCATCGGCATGAACTGCGCGACCGGCCCGGCCGAGATGAGCGAGCACCTGCGCTACCTGTCGCAGCACGCGACCGTGCCGCTGTCGGTCATGCCGAACGCCGGGCTCCCTTCGCTCGGCAAGAACGGCGCGGAGTACCCCCTGCAGCCGGTCGAGCTGGCGGACGCGCTCGAGGAGTTCGTGGGGACGTACGGCGTGGGGCTCGTCGGCGGCTGCTGCGGCACGACGCCGGAGCACCTGCGCCAGGTCGTCGAGCGCGTCCGCGGCCGCGAGGTCGTCCCGCGGCAGCCCGTGGTCGAGCCCGCCGCGGCGTCGCTGTACTCCGCCGTGCCGTTCCGGCAGGACGCCGGCGTCCTGATGGTCGGCGAGCGCACGAACACCAACGGCAGCAAGGCGTTCCGCGAGGCGATGCTGGCCGGCGACTGGGAGAAGGTCGTCGACATCGGCCGCGAGGCGGTGCGCGAGGGCGCGCACATGATCGACCTGTGCGTCGACTACGTCGGCCGCGACGGCGCCATCGACATGCGGGAGGCAGCCGCCAAGCTGGCCACCGCGTCGACGCTGCCGATCATGCTGGACAGCACCGAGCCGCCGGTCATCGAGGCGGGGCTCGAGTGCCTCGGCGGCCGCGCGGTCATCAACTCCGTCAACTTCGAGGACGGCGTCGGCCCGGACAGCCGCTTCGCCAAGGTGATGCCGATCGTGCGCGAGCACGGCGCCGCCGTCGTCGCGCTCACCATCGACGAGGAGGGCCAGGCCCGCACCGCCGAGTGGAAGATGCGCGTCGCCGAGCGGCTCATCGACACGCTGACCGGCGAGTGGGGGATGCGCTCCAGCGACATCCTGGTGGACTTCCTGACCTTCACCCTCGGCACCGGCCAGGACGAGTCGCGCCGGGACGGCATCGAGACCATCGAGGCGATCCGGCAGCTCAAGGAGAAGCACCCCGAGGTGGGCACGACCCTGGGCCTGTCGAACATCTCCTTCGGCCTCAAGCCGGCGGTGCGCGTCGTCCTGAACTCGGTGTTCCTGCACGAGTGCCAGAAGGCCGGCCTGTCCAGCGCCATCGTGCACGCGTCCAAGATCGTCCCGATGAACCGGATCCCGGACGAGCAGCGCGAGTGCGCGCTCGACCTCATCTACGACCGCCGCAGCGAGGGCTACGACCCGCTGACCGCGCTGCTCGACATGTTCGAGGGCGTCGAGGCCGACAGCGGCGGCAAGTCGCGCAACGAGCTGCTCATGGAGCTGCCGCTCGACGAGCGCCTGCAGCGCCGGATCATCGACGGCGAGAAGAACGGCCTGGAGGCCGACCTCGACGAGGCGATGGCGGCCGGGCAGAAGCCGCTGCAGATCGTCAACGACACCCTGCTGGGCGGCATGAAGACCGTCGGCGAGCTCTTCGGCTCCGGTGAGATGCAGCTGCCGTTCGTGCTGCAGAGCGCCGAGGTCATGAAGACCGCGGTCGCCTACCTCGAGCCCCACATGGAGAAGACCGACGACGACGGCAAGGGCCGCAT
>JAOPWK010000093.1 GCA_025965735.1 Frankiales bacterium | reverse complement strand
CGGTCGGCGTGGGCGTCGTCGTCGAGCACCCGGGCATTGGCGGCCGCGAGGGCCTCGGGGTCGCCCGGCGGGACGTGCAGTGCGGCCTCGCCGTCGGGCCCGACGACCTCGGGCAGCGCGCCGGCGGTGGTGGCCACGAGCGGCGTGCCGCACGCCATCAGCTCGATCGCGGGCAGGCTGAACCCCTCGTACAGGCTCGGCACGACGCCGACACTCGCGCTGCCGAACAGGTCGACCAGCTCGCGCTCCGGCAGACCGGAGACGAAGCGCACGCAGTCCTGCAGGTCGAGCCGCTCGACGGTGCGAAGGGCGGGGCCGTCCTCCTTCGGCCGGCCGACGACGACGAGCTCGACGTCGCGCTCGGTGCGCAGCTTCGCGACGGCCTCGAGCAGCGGGACGAGCCCCTTGAGCGGGACGTCGGCGCTGGCGGTGGCGACGATCCGGCCGGGCACGCGCGGCAGGCTCGGCGGCACGAAGACGTCGGTCTCGACGCCGACGGGCACGACGGTCAGCCGCTCCTCCCGCACGCGGAAGTCGCGCACGATGTCGCGCAGGCTGTTGTCGCTGACGGTGAGGATCGCCGGCATCGCGCGCACGACGCGCCCCTGCATGCGCAGGAAGGAGTACCAGCGCCGGGTGCTCAGCCGCTTGCGGCCCCTGGCGGCGGCGAGGTCGTGCCGGCGGTCCTCGCTGATCGGGTGGTGGACGGTCGCGACGACCTTCAGGCCGGCGCGCTGCAGGAGCAGCAGCCCGTAGCCGAGCGTCTGGTTGTCGTGCACGACGTCCGGCCGGTCGGCTCGTCCGCGCAGGACCTTCGCCGCGCGCAGGCTGAAGGTGAGCGGCTCCGGGAACGCCGCCGTCGCCATCAGGAGGTACTCGAGGACGTCGATGGGGCTGCGGAACTCGCGCCAGCTCGGCGTGCGGAACGGGTCCGGCTCCCGGTAGAGGTCCAGGCTCGGGACCTTCGTGAGCGTCGGACCGGCGTCGAGCTCGGGGTACGGCGGGCCCGAGAGCACCTCGACCTCGTGCCCGAGCGCGACGAGCTCGCGGGACAGCGCGCGGACGTAGACGCCCTGGCCCCCGCAGTGCGGCTTGCTGCGGTAGCTGGTGAGCGCGATCCGGAGAGGGCGCCCGCCGTCAGCGGCTGTGCGTGGCACGGAGCTCCTCGGGGTCGGAGCCCCAGCCTACCTACGGTGCCGTAGACACCTGCGCGCTCCTGTTCGCCGGCTCGGGCCGCGGCCGGTCGAGCTCCCGCCAGGGCCCGCCGAGCAGCGGCGAGAGCGTCACGAGGACGTACGTCGCGCCGACCGCGAGCAGGGTCGGCCGCAGGCCTGCGTGCTCCACGGCGAAGCCGGCCAGCAGTGCGCCGAGCGGCATGGCGGCCCAGCACCCGGCGCCGATCAGGCCGTAGACGCGGGCGCGCATCCCCGACGGCACCCGCTCGAGCTTCACCGCGCCGATCAGCGGGTTGATGGCGCCGGCCGCGAAGCCGGCCAGCGCGGTCACCGCGACCAGCCCGGCCAGGTCCAGGCCGGCGGCCATGGCCAGCGACGGCGGGCCTCCGGCGAGGGTGAAGCAGACGACGAGCACCGGCCGGCGCGGGAGCCGGCTGCCGACGGCGCTGAAGACGAGGTTGCCGGCCAGCGCTCCCCCGGCCATGACGCCGACGAGCAGGCCGAAGGCGGCACCCCCGCCCAGCTCGCGCTCGGAGAACACCGGCAGCAGGACGGAGGTCTTGGCGGCGTCGAGCATGTTCGTGACGAGCACCAGCAGGACGATGGCCCGCAGCAGCGGCTCCCGGACCGTGAAGCGGAAGCCGCCGGCCAGGTCCCGCCAGTAGCCCTGCTGCTGGGCGACAGCGGCGCGCGCCGCGACCGGCACGAGCCGGGCGACGAGCAGCGCGCTGACCAGGAAGGTCACGGCGTCGAGCGCGAGCACGGACAGCGGACCGAGCAGCGCGATGCCGAGCCCGGCCAGCGGCGCACCCAGCATCCGGGCGCCTCGCTCGGTCGCCTCCAGCCAGCCGACCGCGCGCTCGAGCGGGACGCCCGCGTCGGCAGCGAGGTCGGGCAGCAGGGCGGTCCGGGCAGTCTGGCCCGGGGTGTCGAGCAGGCCGCTGACGAACACCAGGCCGAGCAGCGCCGGGAACGGCAGGCCCACGGTGGCGTCCAGCAGCGGGACCAGCGCGATCGTGGCGCCGCTGACGAGGTCGGCCAGGACGCTGGCCCGCCGGTAGCCCATCCGGTCGACGAGGACGCCCCCGAAGGCGCCGCCGAGCACCACGGGCAGGGTGGCGAAGAAGCCGGTCACCCCGGTGAGTGCGGCCGAGCCGGTGGTCATCAGCACGTAGAGCGGCAGCGCGACCAGCGTCAGCACGTTCCCGGTCATGGACACGGCATGGGCCGCCAGCAGGCCGACCAGCGGGCGCCGGCTCGTCACGAAGGGCGGCGGAAGGCGTGGTAGATCAGCGACACCGGCTCGGCGCCCTCGCGCCCCGGCGCGCCGCGGCTGTCCCAGCGCGCGGACAGCGCCTCGAGCTCGGCCCGCAGCTCCTGCAGCTCGGTCGGCGTCAGGTGCAGGATGCTGTCGCTGCTTGAGGTGCCGCGCACCCACGCCCGGTCCAGCTGCGGTTCGAGGTCGAGGTACTCCTCCAGCGCCTCCTGGTAGCGGGCCAGGATCGCCCGCCGTAGCGCGCCCGACGCGGCCCGCAGCTCCGGCTCCTCGAGCGCGTCGACCGGCTCCCAGGCGGTCACCTCGTGCGCCGCCGCCCACCACCGCTCCCGCTTGTCGCGGGCCAGCTCCGGTGCCTCGGCCACGAAGCCGTGCCGGGCCAGCACGGACAGGTGGTAGCTGACGTTGCCCGGCGCCTCGTCGGTCGTGTCGCTGAGCATGCCGACGGTCCGGGGACCCCCCGCGCGCAGCTCGCCGAGCAGGCGCAGGCGGACCGGGTGGGCGAGCGCGCGCATGGCCGCGGGGTCCTTCAGGTGCAGCGTGCGCCGGTCGCCCATGCCACCAAGGCTAAGCCCACAAGAACTCTTGTGCAATACCTCTTGTGGAGTCTGTCGCTACCGGACTCCAGCGGCGTCCATGCCGCGCAGCTCCTTCTTCAGCTCGTTGACCTCGTCGCGGAGCCGTGCGGCCAGCTCGAACTGCAGCTCTCGGGCGGCCTCGTGCATCTGGTCCGACAGCTGGTGGATGAGCTGCGCCAGCTCGGCCCGCGGCATGCCGGCCAGCTCCTTGGCGTGCTTGCCCGCCGTGCTGCTCGGCGAGCTCATCCCCGGCACCGGCGCCTTGCCGCGCGACTGCTGACGGCCTCCCCCTCCGACCAGCTCGGGGTCGTCGCGCACGATGTCGTCGAGGATGTCGGCGATCCGCTTGCGCAGCGGCTGGGGGTCCAGCCCGCGCTCAAGGTTGTAGGCCACCTGCTTGGCCCGCCGGCGGCTGGTCTCGTCGATCGCCTTGGCCATCGAGGGCGTGATGGTGTCGGCGTACATGTGGACCTGGCCGGACACGTTGCGGGCCGCGCGGCCGATCGTCTGGATCAGCGAGGTCCCGCTGCGCAGGAAGCCCTCCTTGTCGGCATCGAGGATCGCGACCAGCGACACCTCGGGCAGGTCCAGGCCCTCGCGCAGCAGGTTGATGCCGACCAGCACGTCGTAGTGCCCCTGACGGAGCTCCTTGAGGAGCTCGATGCGCCGGATGGTGTCCACCTCGGAGTGCAGGTAGCGGACCCGGATGCCGAGCTCGAGCAGGTAGTCGGTGAGATCCTCGGACATCTTCTTGGTCAGCGTCGTGACCAGCACGCGCTCGTCTCTCTCGGCCCGCACCCGGATCTCGTGCAACAGGTCGTCGATCTGGCCCTTCGTCGGCTTGACGACGATCTCCGGGTCCACCAGGCCGGTCGGGCGGATGACCTGCTCCACAACGTCGCTCTTCACGCGCGAGAGCTCGTACGGCCCGGGCGTGGCCGACAGGTAGACGGTCTGGCCGGTGCGCTCCAGGAACTCCTCCCACTTGAGCGGGCGGTTGTCCATGGCGCTCGGCAGCCGGAAGCCGTGGTCCACCAGCGTCGACTTGCGCGAGCGGTCGCCCTCGTACATCGCGCCGATCTGCGGGACGGTCACGTGCGACTCGTCCAGCACCAGCAGGAAGTCCTCGGGGAAGTAGTCGAGCAGCGTGTGCGGCGCGGTGCCGGGGGCGCGGCCGTCGATGTGCATCGAGTAGTTCTCGATGCCGTTGCAGAAGCCGACCTGCCGCATCATCTCGAGGTCGTAGGTGGTGCGCATGCGCAGCCGCTGCGCCTCCAGCAGCTTTCCCTGCTGCTCCATGACGTGCAGCCGGTCGGCCAGCTCGAGCTCGATGCCCTTGGTGGCGCGCTCCATCCGCTCCGGCCCGGCGACGTAGTGGGTCGCCGGGAAGACGAAGACCTCCTCGTGCTCCTCCACGACCTCCCCGGTCAGCGGGTGCAGGGTCATCACGCGCTCGATCTCGTCGCCGAACATCTCGATCCGGACGGCCAGCTCCTCGTAGACCGGGAAGACCTCGACCGTGTCGCCGCGCACCCGGAAGGTGCCGCGGGTGAACGCCAGGTCGTTGCGGGTGTACTGGTTGCCGACGAACTTCCGGAGCAGCTGGTCGCGCTCGATGCTGTCGCCGACGCGCAGGCGCACCATCCGGTCGACGTACTCCTGCGGGGTGCCGAGGCCGTAGATGCAGGACACCGACGCGACCACGATGACGTCGCGCCGGGTCAGCAGGCTCATCGTCGCGGAGTGGCGCAGCCGCTCGACCTCCTCGTTCACCGAGGAGTCCTTCTCGATGTAGGTGTCCGTCTGCGGGACGTACGCCTCGGGCTGGTAGTAGTCGTAGTAGCTGACGAAGTACTCGACCGCGTTGTGCGGGAGCAGCTCGCGGAACTCGTTCGCCAGCTGGGCGGCCAGCGTCTTGTTGGGCGCCATGACCAGGGTCGGGCGCTGCAGCCGCTCGACCAGCCAGGCGGTGGTGGCGCTCTTGCCGGTGCCCGTCGCGCCGAGCAGCACGACGTCCGGCTGGCCCTGGTCGATCCGCCGCTGGAG
>JAOPWK010000075.1 GCA_025965735.1 Frankiales bacterium | reverse complement strand
ACGCGCCGGCGCGTACACCGCCGCGGGTGCCGGCGCCACGGTGGCGCTCGTGGGCACCGCCGCGCTGGTCCGCCGGGCCCGGCGACGGCGCGGCCGCTAGACGTACCGTCGCGGGATGGACGTGATCCGCCTGCTGGCCCTGCGCGACACCCCGCTGGACGTCGACGAGGTGCTCGCCGCGGTGGAGGACCCGCGTGCCGGAGGGGTCGTGAGCTTCACCGGGCTGGTCCGCGACCACGACGGAGGCCGCGGCGTGACCGAACTGGAGTACTCCGCCCACCCGGACGCCGAGGCAGCCCTCCGCCGCGTGGCGGAGGCGGTCGCGGCCGACCTGCCGGTGCACGGTCTGGCCGCGGCGCACCGCACCGGGCTGCTGCGCGTCGGCGACGTGGCGGTGGTCGTCGCGGCCTCCGCCTCGCACCGCGGCGAGGCGTTCGAGGCGGCCCGCCGGCTCATCGACGACCTCAAGGCGAGCGTGCCGATCTGGAAGAGGCAGGTCTTCAGCGACGGCGAGCAGGAGTGGGTGGGGACGCCGTGAGCGTGCCGGACTGGCTGCTCTGGCTGCTGCCGGTACCGGTGGCCACCCTGGCCGCGATCGGCTGGACCGCCTGGAGCAACCGCAGCCGCGGCCCCCAGGACACCGCGGACGGGGTGGCGGCGTACGAGCGCTTCCGCGCGGCGCTGGCCACGCCGCCCCGGGACGAGCCCGAGCGGGACGCGAGCTAGGGGAGCAGCGGCGGCAGCGGCGGGAGCCAGACGCAGATGCCCTCCCGACCGCCCTCGGGGTCGAGGCGGAGGCAGACGTTCTCGCGGTCGGCGTCGACCGGGTCCGCCAGGGCCGGCCCACCCAGGCCGGTCAGCAGCACCAGGCCGGTCAGCGCGGTCACGATCGTCTTGCGGCTCATCGGTCGTCTCCATCGGTCGTGCACTCGGTGAGCGGGGTGGTCGGGACGAAGCTGCAGTCGATGCGGTCGGCCTCGATGCCGATCCGGTCGATCCCGGCGACTGTGACCGGCATCGGCGGGCCGAGGTGCAGGACGGGGTCGACGTCCGGGTCGCAGGCACGCCCGCCGGCGGTGGCGCCGGCAGCGTGCACGCAGGACTCGTTGACGCCGGTGGCACCGAGCACGGCCTGCGGTGGGGCGGCCTCCGCGGACGCGGGCTGCGACACCACGGGAGGTGCGACGGCGGCCGGCGCGGCGGCTCGAGGCGCGGCCGAGGCCACCGGCGGGATGCTGGCGCGGGCTGAGGCGACCTCGTACGCCGGCAGCTGGACCACGGTCGGCTCCCGCGGGGTGGCGCCGTCGGCGGGGGTGCTCCACGGCGCGACGAGCAGCCCGCTGAGCACGCCGAGCGAGGCGGCCCCGAGGGCGGCAGGGGTGGCCGCACGGGTGGCGACGCGGCGCAGCCGGTCCAGCCAGCCGAGGCCGTCGAGCCAGGGGGCGAGGGCCACGAGCCCGCCGGCGGGCAGGGTGCCGCCGCGGGTCGCGAACTCCTTGCGCAGCGCCTTGCGCGCCCGGCTGAGCACCGAGCGGACAGCCGGCTCGGTCATGCTGAAGCGCTCGCCGATCTCGTCGTAGGCCAGTCCCTCGACCTCGCGCGCCCAGAGCACGGCGGCCTGGCGGGAGGGCATCGCGTCGAGGGCGTCAAGGGCCATCCGGGCCTCGTCGCGGGCCACGACGACCTCAGCGGTGTCGCGCCCGAAGCGGGTGCCTTCGGGCACCTCGGCCACCGAGGTGCTGCGGCCTCGTACGCGGAGACGGTCGATGACCAGCCGGCCGGTGACGCAGGTCGACCAGGCCGCCACGTCCTCCTCGGTCTGCAGCTCGTGACGGTGGTCGAAGGCCCGCAGCAGCGCCTCCTGCACCAGCTCCTCGGCCTCGTGCCGGTCGCCCAGGCGGCGGGTGGCGTAGCGCTGCAGCCGCGGCGTCAGACGGCGTACGGCTGCCTCGAAGTCCAGCGGCTCCACCGGCTGGCTCGGCACCGCGCGCAGGTGCCCGCGCGCACGCCCGACCGCCGCGCTGGCCTCGTCCGGGTGGGGCAGGTCGAGCAGTGACGACATCGTCGACCTCTCCGTCGTGCTGGGTGACCCGACACTCGCTCAACGGTGTTCGACGCCGGAGGTCACGGTCCTGCCGGAAAATGTTTCGGATTCGGGCGGACGGTGGAACTCCGGCCGGCCGCTCAAGTCGCGGTCGGGGCGGTGCCGAGACCTCCAGGGACCGGGTGGACGTCCAGGTCCCCCAGAACGAGAGGCACTCCCGTGGAGCACGTCGTCTTCTTCCCCGCCCCCGACGGCTCGCCGGCCTTCCGCCGCGTCCCGAGCCTGGACGAGGCGGTCCGGCTGGTCGAGCACCTGCGCAACGTCGAGGGCGTCAACAGCGTCAGCGTCCACGCGCTGACCGAGGTCCCGCTGGCCTTCCGCGCCTACTACAAGGTGGAGGTGCCGACCGCTGAGGCGCACGTCCCCGCGCAGCCTGTCGCCGAGGCGGCGCCCGTGGCTCTGGAGCCCGAGGCCGCCGTCGACGTCGAGCCGGTGCACGAGGCGCCCGCCCTCGCGCTCGTGGAGGACGAGCCCGTGGAGGAGCCCGTCCTGGTGTCCAGCAACGGCCACAACCCGCAGAGCCTGGGCTTCTTCGCCTGAGCGGACCGCTCCTGCGACACCTAGGCTGAACGGGTGTCCCGGCGCGCTCTGACCCTGCTGCTGGCCAGCCTGCTGGCGCTCGGTCTGACGCTCGCCGCTGCCGTGGCGAGGGTGCCGTACGTCGCGCTCGGCCCCGGACCCACCTACGACACGCTCGGCGAGGTCGACGGCACCCCGGTGCTCGAGGTCGAGGGCCGGCGGACCTTCCCGACGGACGGTCACCTGGACCTGACCACCGTCGGGGTGCAGGCGCGGCTGACGCTCGCGCAGGCGCTGCGCGGGTGGTTCGCCCGCGACCTGGCCGTCGTGCCGCGGGAGGTCGTCTTCCCGCCGGGCCGCACGGACGAGCAGGTCGACCAGGAGAACGCGCAGGCGATGGAGGAGTCGCAGAGCGCCGCCCTGCGCGCGGCCGCCCGGCAGCTCGGCTTCAAGGTCGCCGCGGTCACCGTCCGGGAGCTGGGCGAGGACTCGCCTGCCGAGGGGAGGCTCCGGGTCGGCGACGTGCTGCTGGCCGTCGACGGCAAGGAGGTCCGGGACGCCGCCGAGCTGCGCGCCCTCATCAGCACCCGCACCGCGGGCGAGCCCGTCACCATCACCTACGAGCGGGCCGGCGCCCGCGCCCAGGCCCGCATCACCACCGGCACCAGCGGCGGTGACGGCGAGCGACGGCCCGTCATCGGGGTGGTGACGCAGGAGAAGGCCGTCGACGTGCCGTTCGAGGTGAAGATCAACCTGGAGGACGTGGGCGGGCCCAGCGCCGGCCTCATGTTCACGCTCGGGATCATCGACAAGCTCGGCGCCGACTCCCTCACCGGCGGCAAGTACGTCGCCGGCACCGGCGAGATCACCGCCGACGGCACCGTCGGCCCGATCGGCGGCATCACCCAGAAGCTCATCGCGGCGCGCCGCAAGGGCGCCGTCGTGTTCCTGGTGCCGGAGGGCAACTGCGCCGAGGCCGTCGGACGGCCGCCGGCAGGGCTGACGCTGGTGAAGGTCGGCACGCTCGAGGACGCGCTCGACGGGCTCGAGGCCGTGCGCCGCGGCGCACAGCCGACCACCTGCGCGAGCTGACCCGCTAGGCGGGCCCCGCCTCCCTACACTCCGGCCATGGCGCCCGGTGTCCCCTTCGCGCTCCTGGGCGCGGTGGCACTGCTGGCCGTCGCGGCCTGGGCCGGGCTCGCCGCCACCGCCCTCGTACGGACGCGTGCCGGAAGGCTGCCGGCGCTGCTCGTGCTGGCCGGCGGGGTGGTGCTGACCGTCGTGGAGACGGTCACCGCCACCCGCTTCGGCAACGGGAGCAGCGAGCTGCTGCAGAGCTCGCGGGCCGCCGGGCTGC
>JAOPWK010000058.1 GCA_025965735.1 Frankiales bacterium | reverse complement strand
GTGCGGCGTTCCTGCGCGAGCGGGACGTCGACGTGCTGGCCGTGCCCGAGGGCCGCAACACGCTGCAGAGCATGCGGGCGGTCGAGCAGCTGATGCAGCAGGAGGGCTGGGAGACGGCCGTCCTGGTAACCGACCCCTGGCACTCGCTGCGCAGCCGCACGATGGCCCGCGACAGCGGTATCACCGCGGAGACGTCGCCCACCCGCGCCGGGCCCTCCGTGCGGACCCGCGGAACGCAGCTGCGGTACATCGCGCGGGAGACGCTGGCGTACCTGTACTACAGGGCGCTGGGCCGCAGCGGCGAGAGCGGACCCTCCGCCGTCTGACGAGTCGCACGTCTGCGGCGCGACACGCCGGCGTGTCACGCCGTCGAGGTGCGGATCACCGGCTCAGCTGCAGGCGCGGTCGGCCCCGCGCAGGTACTCCGCCAGCAGCTCCCGCTCCCCGACGGTGGAGGCCCAGTCGGCCAGCGCCACGCACAGCCCTACCGCCAGCGCGCGGGCCCGCTCCTCCCGCTCCGCCGGCACCGGCCCGTAGGCCGCCAGCAGCGCCCCGCGGTCCCGCCCGGTGAACCCGGCGTAGGCCAGCGACAGGTCCACCGAGGCGTCGGCGAAACAGGTGTCGCCCCAGTCGATGACGCCCGTCGGCGCACCGGTGGGGGCGACGAGCAGGTGGCGCAGGTGAAGGTCCCCGTGCACCAGCACCGGCGGGTCGGCGGGTGCGCCCAACGGCGACGCCAGCACGGCAAGCGCCTCGGCAGAGGGGTCCCAGGCGCCGCGGGCCACGAGCGCGTCGACGTGCGGCTGGGCCTGCAGCGCGCGAGCCGTCGGGCTGCTCCGCTGCATCGGGTCGCGCGGCAGGTCCACCTCGACCGGCAGGTCGTGCAGCGCGCGCAGGAACGCCCCGAGCGCCTCAGCGGCCGCGCGACGATCCGCGTCCGGGAAGCGACCGAGCTCGTCGCCCGGCACGAGCGGAGCGCCCCAGAACGGCCACGGGTAGTCGCCGGCCGGCTCACCCAGGTGCGTCGGCTCCGGCACGGCCAGCGGCAGCCCGCGCAGGAGCGGGAGCACCGCCAGCTCGCGCCGCTGGCCGTCCAGCGCGATCTCGCGGCGCGGGAAGCGGAACAGCACGTCGCCGACGAGCAGCACCGAGTTGTCCCAGCCGGTCGCCACCTCGCGCACGGGAGCGCCTGCCAGCGAGGGGAACTGGGGGTAGACCAGCGCCGCCGCGCGCGCCGCGTCGACCGGCTGCGCCGACTCCCACGGCTGCATCAGCCGAGCTCGGCCCGCAGCCCGGGCAGGACCTCCTCGGCGATCCGCCGCACGATGCCCGGCGCGGCGAAGCCGTGGGCCACCTTCGCCTCGCCGGGGTGGTCCGGGTGGATCAGCACGACCTCGCTGATCCCGATCTCCGCGTAGCGCAGCACCGCCTCGCGGAAGGCCTCGGGCGACGCGAGCACCGGCCACTCCTCCGACCCGATCAGCACCGAGCGGCGGATGTCTGCCGGGTCCCGCTCTGCCGCGAGCGCCGCCTCGTCCAGCAGCCGAGCGCGCACCGCCGTCTGCGCGAGCACCTCGTCGGCCCGCATCCCGCGCAGCGTCATGGTGTTCCAGCGGTCGGCGTACCGCCCGGCGATCTGCAGGGTGCGCGGCCCGTGCGCGGCCAGCGTCAGCGGCAGTCGCGGCGACTGCACCGGACCGGGCGCCATCGTGATGCCGCTGCCCGACCAGTGCATCCCGTCGTACGACGTCTCGCCGCGCAGCGTCGCGTCGACGACCTCGACCGTCTCGCGGAAGCGCTCCACCTGCTCGGCCTTCGACCATGGCTGCATGCCCAGCACCTGGTAGTCGAGCAGCACGCCGGCCGCGCCGATCCCGAGCTCCATGCGACCGCCGGAGACCTGGTCGAGCGTCATCGCCTGCTTGGCGAGCAGCACCGGGTGGCGCAGCGTGGGCGAGGCCACCAGCGTGCCGAGGCGCAGCCGGGAGGTGAACTCCGCGGCAGCGGCCAGCAGGGTCAGGCCGTCGAAGAGCGGGTCGGTCGCTGCCTGCGTGCGGTGCACCAGGTGGTCCCACACGTAGACCCCGTCGTAGCCGAGCGCCTCGACCTCCAGCACCCGCGAGCGCCAGCGGTCGTACGGCAGGTTCTGGACGACGACGACGCCGACCCGCAGGGTCACCCGCGACCGTGCAGCAGCTTGACCATCTTCACGAGCTGGCCGGTCACCTTCTCCGGGCGGTCGAAGGACGTCAGCGCGACCGGCAGGGCGAAGCGCTGCCGCGTGATGGCCTTGGCGCGGGTGAACTCGCGCAGGCCGTCCTCCCCGTGGATGCGCCCGAAGCCGGACTCACCGATGCCGCCGAACGGCAGCGCCGGGACCGTGGCAAAGGTGATGACGCCGTTGACGCTGGTCATCCCGGACCGGACGCGACGAGCGATCTCGTAGCCGCGCTTGGACGTCTTGGCGAACACGGCTCCGGCCAGGCCGTAGCTCGAGTCGTTCGTGCGGCGCAGCGCCTCCTCGACGTCCGGCACCCGCGTGACGGTGACGGTCGGGCCGAACGTCTCCTCGGTGACGGCGGTGCTGTCCTCCGGCACGTCCACCAGCACGGTGGGGGAGACGAAGGTGCCGTCGACGGTCCCGCCCGTCAGCGCGCGGCCGCCCTTGTCGAGCGCGTCGGAGATGTGCCGCTGGATGATGCCGATCTGCGAGGGCATCGTGATCGGGCCGTACGACGCGCCCTCGTCCGAGCCGGGTCGCAGCGTCGCCGCCTTGCGGGTGATCTCGCGGACGAACTCGTCGTAGGCGCCGTCGGCGACGTAGACGCGCTCGATGCCGATGCAGGTCTGGCCGGCGTTGCTCATCGCGCCCCAGAGCGCGGCGTCGGCGGCGGCCGCCACGTCGGCTCCCTCGTCCACGATCATGGCGTCCTTGCCGCCGCACTCCATGAGCACCGGCACGAGGTTCTCGGCGCAGGCGGCCATGACCTTGCGGCCGGTGGCGGCGGAGCCGGTGAAGGCGATCTTGTCCACGCCGGCGCGGCACAGCGCCGCGCCGGTCGGGCCGAAGCCGGTGACGAGCTGCATCACGTCAGCAAGGCCGGGGTTGGCCTTGTTCCACGCCTGGACCAGCCACGCGCCGACGGCGGGGGTGTGCTCGCTCGGCTTGAAGACGATCGCGTTGCCGGCCGCCAGGGCGTAGGCCAGCGAGCCCATCGGCGTGAAGACGGGGTAGTTCCACGGGCCGATGACGCCGACCACGCCGAACGGCGGGTACTCGACCGTGGCCGCCTGGTTCGCGGCCATGGCGCCGGACCTCACGCGGCGCGGGCCGAGGACGCGCTTGGCGTTCTTGGTCGCCCAGGCGATGTGGTCCACGGCCAGCGTGATCTCGAGGACCGCGTCCGGCACCGGCTTGCCGTTCTCGGCGTGCACCAGCTCGGCCAGCTCCTGCATGCGCCGGGCGATCTCGCCCTTCCACGCGTTCAGGTGCGGCTTGCGCCCCTCGAAGCCCAGCTCGGCCCAGCGGCCGGACGCGGCGCGGGCCCGCACGACCGCGGCCTCCACCTGCTCGTCGGTGTGCACCGGCCAGGAGGAGTGCACCGACCCGGTGGCCGGGTCGAGCGAGTCGAAGGTCTCAGCGGCGGTGTCCGGGAGTGTGGAGGTCATCCTCCGAGAGTAGGTCCGGCCAGCAGTCTGAAGTAGAGGGCGGTCCTGATCGTCGGCCCGAGGTTGAGGGTGCCGGTGTGGCCGAGCTGCGGGTGCATCACCAGCGCGTCGCCCGCCTCGAGCGGCACGGGCGTCATCTCGCCCGGCTCCCCCCGGTGCGAGCCCGGCCAGACGCAGGCCACGCCGTCGCGCGCTCCCGCGGTGGTGAGGGCGACCCCGATGACCCCGCGGTACGACCGGTGCTCCTGCCCCGGGGGCAGCGCGTCGACGTGCGGCTCGAAGGTCCAGGGCTGCTCCTCGTCCGGGAAGCGCAGCAGGATCTGCGGGTCGCCCCACTCGTCGCCCTCCTGCCAGCCGAGCAGCTCCGCGGCCGCCGGCGGCAGGGCGCCCCAGACCTCGGGCTCCCAGCGCAGGTGCGGGAAGAAGGTGGCCAGCTGGCAGGTCCAGATGTCGTCGGTGCTCAGGCCGTGCTGGCGGATCGCGAGGTTGATGCGGCGCAGCGCCGTCGCGACGGCGGACGGGTCGACGGCACCGCGGAGCACGGTGTAGCCCTGCTCCTCCAGCGCCTGGCGTTCACGGCTCAGCGTCTGCATGGGTCGGACCCTAGCGACCGGTGGCCCGATCCAGCTCCCCGAGATGCGCGCTCGGCGCGTCCCGCTCGCACACCCAGATCTCGTACCCCGGCCGGTCCACGACCTTCAGGCCGGTCGACCGGACCATGCCCTCGAGGGCCGCGGGCGAGGGCGCCCACCAGTTCGTCGGGTCGTCGGCGAGGCGGTTCTCGATGAACGCCATCGACGGCCAGGCCGGGTCGGCGAGCTGCTCGCGGTCGTCGAACGGCAGGTCGGCCGGGACCTCGCGCGTCGTCGTCACCGGGCTGGTCAGCGTCTGCAGCACGAGCGTCCCACGCACCTTCTCGGCCACCAGGTCGAGGCCCAGCAGCGGGTAGCGCAGGTGGTAGAGCACGCCGAGGAACAGCACCACGTCGAACTCCTCGCGCAGCCGCGCCAGGTCGTAGACGTCCATCTGCCGCAGCTCGACCTGGTCGGAGACGCCGAGCTGCTCCGCGGCCCACCGCGCCTGCGTCAGGAAGTGCGGGTCGTGGTCGATGCCGAGCACGTCGGCGCCGCGGCCGGCCAGCTCGAAGGTGTAGTAGCCGGCGTTGCAGCCGATGTCGAGCGCCCGCATGCCGCTCATGTCCTGCGGGAGCGAGCCGGCGAACTCGCGCCACTTGTACGACGGGAAGTCGCCGAGCGGGTGCTCCGGCGCAGTGCGGACGCCGCCGGGCAGGTGCAGGTTGTGGAACCACGGGCCGAGCGCGGCGACCTCGTCCGGGAGCCCCGCCCCCGTCGTCTGGAGGCTCATCGCGACACCTGCTCGCGCACCTGCGCCACGTGCTGCTCCAGCTCGTCGACCCGGTGCTCCGCTGTGTGCTCTGCCAGCACCCGCGCCCGGGCAGCGGCACCGATCTGCGCGCGCCGCTCCTCGTCGACGCTACCCAGGTGCTGCACCACCTCGGCCGCCGTGCGGGCGACGAGGATCTCGGTGCCGGGCGCGAAGAAGTGGTCCAGCCCCTCCCACCAGTCGGACACGACCGGCACGCCGCAGGCCGCCGCTTCGAACAGCCGCACGCTCGGCGACCAGCCGGCGCGCACCATGTCCGCCCGCGTGACGTTCAGCGTCAGCAGCTGGGCGTTGTAGAAGCCGGCGTGCTCCGCGGGCGGCAGGTGCTCGATCCGCGCCACGTTGTCCGGCCAGGCGATGTCGGCCGGGTACTGCGGACCGGCCACCACGAAGGACTTCTCCGGCAGCTCGCGGGCCGGCACCACCAGCAGCTCGTCGAGCACCGGCTGGCGGTCCGCGCTCCACGTACCGAGGTAGCCGAGGGTCCACGTCCGTTCGACCTCCGCGGGGGCGTAGGCGCTCTCGTCCACCAGGCAGTAGAAGGCGCGCGCCCGCGGCGAGCCGAGCGTCTGCTCGAGGTAGGCGAGCGTCGGCCCACCGGTGAACGACAGGTAGAGGTCGTAGCCGGGGATCAGCTCCGGGACGAGGTACTCGCACTCGCCGCGCCCGAGCGCGGCCAGCGTCACGGGGGTGTCGATGTCGTAGAACGCCTTCACGCCGTGAGCCGTCTCCTGCACCCAGCGGCCGGCGTCGACCCCCTCCGGCACGTACGACCCGACGACGACGAGGTCGGCGTCCCGTACGGCGTCGGCATGCGCGTCGCGCAGCTCGTCCAGCGAGCCGTACAGCAGGGTCCGGCCGTACGGCGGGTTCGGCAGGTCGCGGTTCTCGGCGTACCAGGGCACGTCGCGCTCGAGGAACAGCACGTCGTGGC
>JAOPWK010000052.1 GCA_025965735.1 Frankiales bacterium | reverse complement strand
ACGACCTCGCGCTCCGCGTCGCCGTCCAGCCCGGCGGCTGCTCGGGCCTGCGCTACCAGCTCTTCTTCGACGAGCGCTCCCTCGACGGCGACGCCGTGCAGACCTACGCCGACGGCACCGTCAAGGTGGTCGTCGACCGCATGAGCGTCCCGTACCTCGCCGGCGCGACGATCGACTTCGTCGACACCATCGAGAAGCAGGGCTTCACCATCGACAACCCGAACGCCGGCGGCTCCTGCGCCTGCGGCGAGTCCTTCCACTAGGTCTCAGCACGTCCGACGGCGCCGGTCCCCTCAGGGGGCCGGCGCCGTCGTCGTACGGTGGCCACATGGCTGCTGAGGCGTACCTGGTTGGCGGAGTCCGCACCCCGGTGGGGCGCTACGGCGGGGCGCTGGCGGGTGTGCGCGCCGACGACCTCGCGGCCCTGGTCGTGGGGGAGGCCGTGCGCCGGGCCGGCGTCGACCCCGACCGCGTGGACGAGGTCGTCCTGGGTGCCGCCAACCAGGCCGGCGAGGACAACCGCAACGTGGCGCGCATGGCCGTCCTGCTCGCCGGGCTGCCGCTGCACGTCCCCGCCTACACGGTGAACCGGCTCTGCGCCTCCGGCCTGACCGCCATCGCTAACGCCGCCCAGTCCGTGCTGTCCGGCAGCTCCGACGTCGTCGTCGCGGGTGGCGTGGAGTCCATGACCCGCGCCCCGTGGGTGATGGCCAAGCCGGGCACGCCGTGGGCCAAGCCGGGCGAGGTGCACGACACCGCGCTGGGTTGGCGGTTCGTCAACGGCCGGCACGACCCCGAGCACACGATCACCCTCGGCCAGACCGCTGAGCGGGTGGCGGCGATGGACGGGATCAGCCGCGAGGAAAGCGACGCCTTCGGCCTGCAGAGCCAGGAGCGGGCGCGCAAGGCCGTCGACAGCGGCGCCTTCGACGGCGAGATCGTCCCGGTCACCACCCGGCAGGGGAAGGCGGAGGTGGTCGTCGACCGCGACGAGACCGTCCGCGCGACGAGCATGGAGAAGCTGGGCGCGCTGAAGCCGTCGTTCGCCGAGGACGGCGTCGTGACGGCCGGCTCCAGCAGCCCGCTGTCCGACGGCGCGTCGGCCATCGTCGTCGCCTCCGGCGAGGCCGTCCGTGACCTGGGCCTCACCCCGCGGGCGCGGATCGTCGGGAGTGCCGCCGCCGGGCTCGAGCCGCACCTCATGGGCCTGGGACCCGTACCGGCCACCGAGAAGGTGCTCGCCCGCTCCGGCTGGTCGGTCGCCGACCTGGACGCCGTCGAGCTGAACGAGGCCTTCGCCGTGCAGGTGCTGGCCTGCCAGCGGCGGCTCGGCCTCGACATGGAGACCCTCAACGCCGACGGCGGCGCGATCGCGCTCGGCCACGCGCTCGGCAGCAGCGGCTGCCGCATGGTCGTCACGCTGCTCGGTCGCCTCGAGCGCGAGCAGGGCCGTCGCGGTCTGGCCACGCTCTGCATCGGCGTCGGCCAGGGGCAGAGCCTGCTGGTCGAGCGGGTCTGAGCCTCGGGCTAGGAGCCGTACTCCTCGTAGCCCGCGAGCGCGTGCACCGCGTCGATGCTGATCTCCATCGGGGGAGCGGTGCGCGCCTCCGGGATGCGGATCACCGTCGGCACGAACGACCCGAGGACCCCGCTGATCTCGCGGCAGTCCTCCACCAGGTCGATGATCGTGTCGGCGTCGTCGTCGGCGGGCACGTGGTGTGAGGTGGTCATGCAGCCGACGGTAGGGAGTTACTGGCGGGTACCCAAGGCCTACTGATCAGTAGTGTTGGCGAGTCGTCCGAGATGCGTCAGTAGTCTCCCGCGGATGCGCATCGCCGTCGCCGGTTCCATCGCCACCGACCACCTGTTCACCTTCGAGGGCCGCTTCGCCGACTCCCTGCTCGCGGAGCAGCTGAGCAACGTCTCGCTCTCGTTCCTCGCCAGCGACCTGAAAGTCCGGCGTGGCGGCACCGGCGCCAACATCGCCTTCGGCATGGGCGTGCTGGGCCACAGCCCGCTGCTCGTCGGTGCGGTCGGCAAGGACTCCGCCGAGTACCTCACCTGGCTGCAGGAGCACGGCGTCGACACCACGCACGTGCGGGTCAGCGACACCCTCGCCTCGGCCCGCTTCACCTGCACCACCGACCAGGACCACGCGCAGATCGCCACCTTCTTCCCCGGAGCCATGGTCGAGGCGGCCGAGATCGACATCGCCGGCGTCGGCGAGGTGGACCTGGTCGTGGTCGCCCCGGACGACCCCGGCGCGATGCTGCGGCACTCGGCCAGCTGCCGCGAGCGCGGCGTGCCGTTCGCGGCCGACCCCTCGCAGCAGCTGGCGTTCATGGACGGCGACGCGATCCGCGGCCTCGTCGAGGGCGCGACGTACCTGTTCACCAACGACTACGAGGCCAAGCTCGTCCACGAGAAGACCGGCTGGAGCGCCGACGACGTGCTCGACGTGGTGGGCACGCGCATCACCACCCACGGCGCCGATGGCATCAGCATCTTCCAGAAGGGCCAGCCGGTCATCGAGGTGGCTCCCGCGCCGGCTCGCGAGGTGGTGGAGCCCACCGGTGTCGGCGACGCCTTCCGCGCCGGCTTCCTGTGCGCCATCGGCTGGGGCCTGTCCCTGGAGCGTTCCGCGCAGGTCGGCGCGCTGGTGGCCACGCACGTCGTCGAGACGATCGGCACCCAGGAGTACACCTTCACCGCCGACGGCTTCCTCGACCGCTTCGCGGAGGTCTACGGCGAGGACGCCCGCGCCGAGCTCGCCCCGCACCTGACCCTCTAGGCGAGCTGCTCCGCCACGACGCGGGGGAGCACCTCGAGGAAGCGGTCCACGTCCCGCTCGGTCGTGCCGCGGTGCAGCGACACCCGCACGTGCCCGTGCGACAGCACGCCCATGGCCGCCAGCACGTGGCTCGGCTCCAGCACCGACGCCGAGCAGCTCGACCCGCTGCTGACCGCGAAGCCCTCGCGGTCCAGTCCGCGCAGCAGCGTCTCGCCGTCGGCGTACGGCGAGCTGAACGCGACCAGGTGCGGCAGCCGGTCGTCGGGGTCGCCCACGACCTCGGCGTCGGGCACGACCTCGGCCACGCGGCGGCGGATCCGCTCGACCAGCGGGCGGAGCCGGGCGTCCTCGTCCGCAGCCTCCGCCGCGGCGGCCTGTAGCCCCACCGCAGCGGCCAGCACCTGGGGGAGCGGCGCCGTGTCCCGCTGGTCACCCGGCACCGGCGAGCCGAACCGCGTGCCGGTGCGCACGGCCAGCACCCCCACGCCGCGAGGGCCGCCCCACTTGTGCGCGCTCGCCGTCAGGACCGACCAGCCCGTCGGGACCGGCGTGCGGCCGACGGTCTGGGCCGCGTCGACCAGCAGCGGGACCTCGCCCAGCCGCTCGGCCACCGCCTCGACCGGCTGCACCGTGCCGACCTCGTGCGAGGCGCTGATCAGGCAGGCCAGCGCGGTGTCGGGCCTCGGCGCGTAAGCCGGCACGTCCACCCGGCCGAGGCGGTCCACCGGCACCGAGGTGGCGTCCGCGCCGGCGAACCCCACCGCGTGCAGCACGCACGAGTGCTCGACCGCGCTGTGCAGCACGTGGCTGCCCACCCGGCGGCGTCCGCGCAGGACGCCCAGCACCCCGAGGTGGGCCGCCTCGGTCCCGGAGCCGGTGAAGCGGACTTCGTCCGGCCGCGCCCCCAGCTGCTCCGCGACCGCCTCGCGCGCTCCGTCGAGCAGCAGCCGCGCGCGGCGGCCCGCGCCGTAGAGCTTTGCCGGGTCGGCCCACCCGTCGTCGAGCGCGACGAGCAGCGCCTCGCGCGCGGCCGGGTGCAGCGGCAGCCCGGCGGCGGCGTCGAGGTGGACAGGCACCGGGTCACGCACGACGAGGGACGCTAGCCCGGCGAGGCGCAGCGCCCCCAGCAGGAAGGCTCGAAGGCGCTGGGATACGCTCGCCGACGCGAGCAGGAGTCCAGTTCCGGGGCCTCCTGCCCGCCCCGTGTCCGCTCGTCTGGAAGGCCTGAGAGGTTGATCCCGACCCCCTCACCGGCAGCTCGCGGAGGCCGCGTCCGCGCGGCCCGGCTTGCTGCGGTGCTGCTGCCGACTGGCCTCCTGGCCGCCGGCTGCGACGCGCGCGACGCCTACGAGAAGGCGTTCGGCACGGGCTTCCCGCAGCCGGCCACCGAGCAGGGCGAGAACATCTACGAGCTGTGGCTCGGCTCCGCCGCCGCCGCCACCGTCGTGGGCATCTTCGTCTGGCTGCTGATGCTCTGGGCCGGCTTCCGCTACCGCAAGAAGAGCGACCAGCTGCCGCGCCAGGTGCGCTACAACCTGCCGATCGAGGTGCTCTACACGGTCGTTCCGTTCGTGATCATCGCGGTGCTCTTCTACTACACGACGATCAGCCAGAACTTCGTCAACGAGCTCAGCGACGACGAGCAGGGCGGGGCCGACGTCAACATCGGCGTCGTCGGCTTCCAGTGGAACTGGACGTTCAACTACGTCGACGAGGGCGTCGGCGTTACGGGCTTCACGACCCAGCCCGCCGTCATGGTCCTGCCGACCGACCGCACGATCCGCATCGTGGAGACCTCCCCGGACGTCATCCACTCGTTCTTCGTGCCGGCGTTCCTGTTCAAGCGCGACGTCATCCCGGGCCGGGAGAACACCTTCGAGTTCACGGTCAAGAAGGAGGGCGAGTACATCGGGCGCTGCGCCGAGTTCTGCGGGGAGAAGCACTCCGCCATGAACTTCCGCGTCCGCGTGGTCTCGCCCGAGGCGTACGACGACTACATCGCCGGGTTGAAGGCGAACCCCGCGAACGAGATCGGATCAGGCGTCGGCACCGGCGCGCTGTCCGGCGCTGAAGCCACCACCGGGAGCGAGTAGATGACCCTCATCGCCGACGCCACGACGCCGGTGCAGATCCGGCGCCCGCGGCAGTCCCCAGGCGCCAAGATCGTCAAGGTCCTGACGACCACGGATCACAAGACGATCGGCCTGCTCTACCTTGTCACGTCGTTCATCTTCTTCCTGCTCGCCGGCGGCATGGCGGAGATCATCCGCGCCGAGCTGGCGCAGCCGGGCCTGCAGGTCGTGAGCCCCGAGCAGTACAACCAGCTCTTCACGATGCACGGCACGATCATGATGTTCCTGTTCGCGCCTCCGGCCGCCTACGGCTTCGCGAACTTCATCATGCCGCTGCAGATCGGCGCGCCGGACATGGCGTTCCCTCGCCTGAACGCCTTCTCGTACTGGCTGTACCTGTTCGGCGGCATCACCGTTCTTGCCGGGTTCCTCACGCCTGAGGGCGCCGCGTCGTTCGGCTGGTTCGCCTACGCGCCGCTCAACAGCGAGATCTACAACCCGCAGATCGGTGCCGACCTCTGGGTCATCGGCCTGCTGGCCGCCGGTCTGGGCACGATCCTCGGCGCCGTCAACTTCATCACCACGATCATCTGCCTGCGCGCGCCCGGCATGACGATGTTCCGGATGCCGATCTTCACCTGGAACATGCTGGTGACGTCGATCCTGGTGCTGTTCGCCTTCCCGGTCATCACCGCGGCCTTCTTCGCCCTCGAGGCCGACCGGCACCTCGGTGCCCAGATCTACAACGTCGACAACGGCGGCGCGATCCTGTGGCAGCACCTGTTCTGGTTCTTCGGCCACCCCGAGGTCTACATCGTGGCGCTGCCGTTCTTCGGCGTCATCACCGAGATCATCCCGGTGTTCAGCCGCAAGCCGCTGTTCGGCTACAAGGGCCTGGTCTTCGCCACCATCGCCATCGGCGCGCTGTCGCTGACCGTATGGGCCCACCACATGTACCCGACGGGCGCGGTGCTGCTGCCGTTCTTCGCCTTCCTGAGCTTCCTCATCGCGGTGCCCACCGGTGTGAAGTTCTTCAACTGGATCGGCACCATGTGGCGCGGCCAGCTGACGTTCGAGACGCCGATGCTGTTCGCGATGGGCTTCCTCGTGACGTTCCTGCTCGGCGGCCTGACCGGCGTGCTGCTCGCCAGCCCGCCGATCGACTTCCACGTCTCGGACACCTATTACGTGGTGGCGCACTTCCACTACGTGCTCTTCGGCACCGTGGTGTTCGCCTTCTTCGGCGGCGTCTACTACTGGTTCCCGAAGCTGACCGGCCGGATGATGGACGACCGGCTCGGCAAGGTGCACT
>JAOPWK010000026.1 GCA_025965735.1 Frankiales bacterium | reverse complement strand
CCCGGAGCCGGTGGACAGCCCGGAGCCGGTGGACAGCCCGGAGCCGCTCCCGGTCGAGCCGGTGCCGACCGGTCCGCTCCCGGTCGAGCCGACTGCCCCCGCACCGGCACCGGCACCCACGACGAGGCCCACGACCACGCTCCCGCCGCCGCCGCTCGTCACCGTCGAGCCGTTGCCGGTCGGCCCGCTGGTCGACCGCACCGTCACCCTGGTGTTCACCTCCAGCGTCGCCGCCAGCACCTTCGAGTGCGCCGTCGACGGGGGCGCCTGGACCGCCTGCACCAGCCCGCTCTCCCTCGCCCTGGCCAACGGCGTCCACACGGTGGCCGTGCGTGGCACAGCGCCCGACGGCACCGTCGGCAGCGCCGTCAGCACGCCGGTCGCGGTGGCCGCTCCGCTGCCCAGCGTCCTGCTGTCGTCGCCACCCACCGGCACGCTCACCAGCGGGAGCGTCAGCCTGGCCCTCGCCAGCGACCAGGCCGACGCCGCGTTCGAGTGCATGGTCGACGGCGGCGCGTGGGAGGCCTGCGCCGAACCCTTCACACGCACCTTCGTCGAGGGACCGCACAGCATCAACGTGCGCGCGGTCAGCCCCCTGAACGGACCCGGCCCGTCGCAGACCACCTCCTTCGTGGTGGACCTGCCGGGGCCGTCCGTCACCGTCGTCGGCACCCCCCTGCTCAGGGGAGGCAGCGTCTCGGTCGCCTTCACCAGCGACGACCCTGCGGCGACCTTCGCCTGCTCGGTGGACGGCGGCAGCTACGCCGCCTGCACCAGCCCGCTGACCGTCAGCGGACTGCTCGAGGGCCTGCACGCCCTGCGCATCATGGCGATCAGCCCCACCACCGGCGCCGGTACGCCCACGCCCCTGTCGCTCACCGTCGACCTGCCTGGCCCGAGCGTCACGATCACCGAGGGGCCCAACGGCACCATCACGACGTCCAGCGCCACGTTCCGCTTCAGCAGCGACGACCTCCTGGCTGCCTTCTCCTGCTCGCTGGACGACGGGCCGTACGCGCCCTGCACCAGCGGCACGACCTTCACCGACCTCACCGACGGCAGCCACACAGTGCGCGTACGGGCGACCGGTCTGCTCACCGGACCGGGCGCTCCCGCCGAGCGCACCTTCACGGCGGACGTGCCCGGCCCGGAGGTGGTCCTGCAGGCGACGCCGGCCGAGACGACGAACGGCGACCTGCAGGTGGCTTTCAGCAGCACGAGCACGACTGCCACCTTCGCGTGCTCGACGGGTTCGGGCTTCACGCCCTGCACCAGCCCGTGGGACCTGGCCCTCGCCGCCGGCACGCACGTGCTGTCGGTCCGTGCGGTGGACCCGCTGCGGGGGGCGGGCGCAGCGGTGAGCAGGACGGTCACGGTTCTGGCGCCGACGGCGCAGATCCTCAGCGGCCCGTCCGGAACAACCCCCATCGCCAACAGCACGGTCGAGGTGGCGTTCACCAGCGACGAGCCGACCGCGGTCTTCGACTGCCAGGTGAACCTCCTCGACCAGGCGAAGGTGACGACCGCGGAGGGCGCCTGGACCCCCTGCACGAGCACGCAGTCCTTCACCCTCGACAACGGCGACTACGTGATCCGGGTCCGTGCGCGCACCGCGCTGGGCGGGGCCGGCGCCGCGGTCAGCACGGACGTCTTCAAGGTGACCGCCGCGCCGCCCGGCATCGACATCACGTCGGCTCCTGCGGGGATCACGGGCCCGCAGGTCTCGCTGGCGTTCACGGCGAGCGGTGGGAAGGGGAAGTACTACGAGTGCCAGGTCGACGCCGGCCCGTGGACCGCGTGCACCAGCCCGCAGGCCTTCACGCTCACAGCGGGGGCGCACACCCTCGCCGTGCGCGCCGTCAACTCACTGGGCCCCGGCACGGAGAGCCGTACCGCCGTCTTCACCGTGGACAGCGCGCAGACGGTGCCGGTGTCGGACACCTCGACCGCGACGATCCGCTAGCGCATCGGGCGGCCGAAGTCCGCCTTCACGTCCCGCCCCTCGAGCTGGCTCGCGTCCAGTGTCGGCGCCGCCACGTCCGCCTGTGCCGCGGCCTCCTCGCCGACGAGGTTGCTCACCCGCTTCTTCGTCAGCAGCGGCAGCTGCACGCTGCCCTTGACGATCGTCACGGTGCTGGTGGTGTACGTCGGCTGGTAGACCATCGAGTCCTCGGCGGACAGCTGCACGGCCAGGCGGTGCCCCTTGGGCAGCAGCCAGTCGGCCGGCCACATCTCGAAGGTGGTCGTGCCGCTGGCCGGCAGCTTGTAGGCACCGCGCGTGATCAGGCGTGCGCTGCCGTCCGGCGCGACGTCGTACAGCAGGCCGACCAGGTTGCCGCCCAGCGGCGTGCTGGTCGTGGCCTCGACCGTCATCTTCGTGAGGCCCGCGAGGCGGACGTCGTGCGGCGCAGGCTGGCTGACGCTCCACACGCCGCTGCCGGTCGGGCTGCTCGCGCTGTTGCCGCGCTCGTCGGTGTAGCTGCCGGCGGTCAGCGGCATCGTGCGCCTGACCGCGTCGACCGGCGGGTAGCTGGCCTCGGTGCGCCACTTCCCGTCGCCGTCCTGGATCTCGTGCTTGGGCAGCTTCTTGAGCGGCTTGCCCTTGAGGTAGTGGTCGAACCAGTTCATGGCCTCGTCCATGAAGCCCTCGCGACCGACCAGGTCGCTCTCGTTGCCGCGCACGTGGTCCCACTGCCCGAACCACGCGCGCTTGGGGCCGGTGAGCTTGCTGTAGACGTCGAAGATGTTGGTCGGCTTGGTGTTCACGTCGTTGAAGCCGAACGACCACAGTGACGGGACCTTGGACGTGCCGGCAGCCGCGACGATGTCGCGCTCCTTCCAGTACGCCGAGGTGCGGTCCGGGTTCGGCGTGTTGGCCAGGTTCAGCGCGTAGCACTGCGGGTTGGTCGCGGTGCCCACCGTGGACTGCACGAACTCGTCCGGGCTGGCGTCCTGCGTGCTCGGCGGCAGTAGGTCGTAGGAGGCGTAGAGGGCAGGCGTGACATACCAGGTCGCCGCCCAGTGGACGCCGTTCTCGAAGGCGAGGCGGTAGCCGTCGATGAGCGGCGACTGGATGACCGTGGCAGCCAGGCCCTTCGGCTTCTGGGCCAGCGCCATGACCTGCGTCCACGCGTCGTAGCTCTTGCCCCACATGCCGACCTTGCCGGTGGACCAGGGCTGCTTCGCGGCCCACTCGACGGCGGCCTTGACGTCCATCTGCTCGCCCTTGCCGCCGAGGTCGTTGCAGCCACCGCTCGAGCCGAAGCCGCGGCTGTCGACGTAGACCAGCGCGTAGCCCTTCTCGAAGATCTGTCCCTGCTCGATCAGGTCGTCGAAGCGCGCGGACGGGCCGGCCTCCATCGGGTCGTAGACCGGCGCGCCCTGCGAGCCGGAGCCGAAGTACGGCCCGATGGACAGGATGACCGGGTGCTTCTGCCCCTTCTTGCTGCCGGCCGGGAGCATCACGTCGGCGTGCAGCATCGTGCCGTCACCGGACGGCAGGTACTGCTGGGTCCAGGTGGCGCCCTCGGCGACCGGCGCGGCCTGCGCCGGCGCGATGAGGGCGACGGCGGCGAGCAGCGCGGCAGACAGGGCCAGGCGGAGCGGGGTCCTCGACATGCCCACGGTTTCGGCGTCCGCCGCCCGATTCCTGCTAGCGACCCGCCACCGTGACGCCGCCGTCCACGACCAGCGTCTCACCGGTGATCCAGGAGGCGTCGTCGCTCAGCAGGAAGGCTGCGGCCTTGGCGGTGTCCTCGGGCACGCCCAGCCGCTTCATCGGGTAGGCCGCCGCCACCTCCTCCTCGCGTCCCTCGTACAGCGCGCCGGCGAAGCGGGTCTTGACCACGGCCGGCGCGATGGCGTTGACGCGCACCGTCGGCCCCATCTCCGCCCCGAGCTGGCGGACCAGGTGGATGACCGCAGCCTTGCTGGCGTTGTACGCACCGATCGGCGAGCCGGAGCGCAGACCGCCGACGCTGGCCACCACCAGGACGCTGCCGCCGTGCTGGGACATCGACTGCCGCCAGGCCTGCTGCACCCAGGCCAGCACGGCGGTGACGTTGACCTCGAAGACCTTGCGGACGGCGGACAGGTCGGCGTCGACGAGTGGGCCGTACTGCGGGTTGACGGCGGCGTTCGGCACCAGGCAGTCCAGCCGGCCGAAGCGCTCCACCGCCAGGGCGACCGCCTCGGCCTGGTGCGCCTCGTCGTCGGCGCTGCCGCGGGCCGCCACCGCGCGACCCGTCCGGTCGGGGTCGAGCTGCGCGACCGCCGCCTCCAGCTCGTCGGGCTTGCGGGCGGTGATGACGACGTTGGCGCCGCGGTCCACGAGCTCCTGCGCGATGCCGAGGCCGATGCCGCGGGTGCCGCCCGTGATCAGGGCGGTACGGCCGGCGAAGTCCGAGGGCACGTCTCTCCTAGGGCTCGGCGGGAACGGGCTGCGGCACGGCTTCGCCGGTCAGCTCGGCGCGGGCGCGCTCCGCGTCGTGACGCACCGAGCCGCGGGCGGTGGTGGCGGCCACGCCGCCGGCGAGCAGCGTCACGGCCAGGATGCCGATGGCGAGCCGGTAGCCCTGCTCCTCGCCGACCCCGGCCAGCAGCGGGGCGATGAGTGCGCCGACCCCGAGCCACAGGATCGCCCAGGCGTAGGCCTGCGCCCGCACCCGCGCCGGGCTCACGAGAGCGACCAGGCTGAAGTAGTTGGGCTGGTAGGCGCCGTTGGCGATGCCGGCAAGCAGGTAGCAGACGGCGGACAGCCAGGCCCACGGCGACAGCACGAGGCCGAGCAGCGCGACGCCGATGCCGACGATGGCGCAGCCGTCGTACGTCGCGAGCCGCTCCGGCCGGCCGGTGACGAAGGCTCCGGTGGCGAGCTTCTGCCCGAGCGCGAGGCCGACCAGGATCCCGACGCCGGACAGGAACGTGACGAAGCCACGGCCGGTGGGCCCGTAGCCGTACTCCCGCTCGAAGAACAGGCTGATGAGCTGCGGCAGCGTGATGAGGGCGATGCCGACGACGGGCAGGCCGATCCACAGGCGCCGCAGGGTCTTCACTCCGAACAGGATCTTGCGCGCCTGCAGGAACGACGCCCGCGGAGCGCCGGAGGCCGCGAGGGCTGCGGCCGGGTCGATGCTCTCGCCGCGCGACGGCTCGCGCAGCCGGAGCAGGAACGGCAGCAGCAGGAAGGTCGGGACGCAGAGCAGCCCGAAGACGAGCCGCCAGTCGAAGACCGCCGCGAGCGCGCCGACGGCCAGGGCGCTGGCCAGGCCGATGGGGTTGGCCATCCGGTGCAGCGCGAAGACCCGCGGGTGGTGGGTCGTCGGGTAGTAGTCGGTCAGCAGGCTCGCGTGCACCGGCTCGTTGACGATGCGCCCGACGCCCGCTCCCATGCGGGCGATCGTGAGCACCCAGACGGCCGGCGAGAGCGCGGTCAGGACGGTGAAGCCGCCCCAGGCGGCCGCACCGACCGCGGACAGCCGGACCCGGCGCACCCGGTCGGCGAGCACCCCGATGGGCAGGGCCGCGAGCAGCGCGGTGACACCCGCGAGCGAGCCGACGGCGACGATGCCGCTGTCGGACAGGCCGAAGGCGTCCCGGATCTCCGGGCTCAGCACTCCGAACGCGACGCGGTCGAACTCGTCCACGAGGTTGAGCAGGAACAGCACCACGAGGGGCGTGGCGGCCACCCCGCCGGTCGCCGCCGTCAGCCGCCTCACACGCTCCCCCTCCGCCTGCCTGCACTGGGTGTGTTGTACCGCGCGCAGCCGACCCGCCGCGGGAGGATGCCGGGATGCGCGCACCCTCCCGTGACGACCTGCTGGACGCGGTCCTGGCCGCCCTGGCTGCCGGCGCGCACGTCGCGATGACGGCGCGCGCCGACCGCTTCCCGCCGGAGCTCGACTTCTCCGTCGTCTTCGTGGTGGTGCCGGTGGTGCTGTCGGTCCTGGCGGCGCTGGCGCTGTGCGTCGGCGAGCGGCGCGTGCTGCAGGCGGCCTGCTTCTACGCCTGGCTGATGGTGCTGTTCACCGTCCCGGCGCAGGGCCTGGGCCTGTACTGGCTGCCGACCGCGCTGGTCCTGACCCTCGCGCTGACGCACCCGCGGATCAGCAGTGACCGCGGGGCCGCAGGCTGAGCCGGCTTCCCACGACCGCCGTCCCGGGGCCGGAGAACCGCAGGCGCGTCCCGCCGCCGGCGCGCTCGACGCAGGCCGGGCCGACGACCGACAGCCACCGCGACCAGCGCACCTTCAGCGCCACCTCGGTCGGCCGGTCGCTCTGGACCGTGACCGTGGTCCGACCGGTGTCCAGCACCTCGGCCGGCGGTTGCGCGATGGCCTCTGCCGGCACGTAGCGCCAGACGGTCCAGGACCCGTCGCGCCAGGCCGGCACCAGGCCGTCCACGCTGCCGATGAGCAGCAGCGCGCGTTCGGCCTGGCCACCGCCGTCCGCCCGCGCGGACGGACCCAGCGCCACAGCGTCCACGCCGTTGTCCCGCAGCCAGACGGCGTACTCGTCCGCGTCGAGCCCGCCCCGGTAGAAGAGCGGGTTGCGGTCGGTGTCGATCTGCCGGGACCAGCCGCGCGCCAGCGGCACCACCGGCGCCACGAAGGCCGCCTCCCCGTGGTCGCGCAGCGGGACGACCTCCACCCGCTTGACCTCCAGGTCGAGCAGCGCGCGGTTGAGCGCGACGAACGACGGCGGCCGCGCGGAGCGCAGGTCGGCCAGCGGCGGCTGCACCTGCCACAGCAGCAGCGCCACGGTGATCGGCGCGACCAGGCGCCAGTGCTCAGTGGCGGTGGCGACCACCAGCGGCGCCGCGAGCAGCAGGCCGAGCCGCAGGATGTTGCTGCCGAAGGGGTCCGAGACCAGCACGAGCAGCCCGGCGGCCAGCGCGTAGAGCAGTCCACCGAGGCGCAGCACCGGCGAGTGCGTCAGCGCCGCGAGGACGAGGCCGGCGATGACGGCGTACGGCGCGCTGGCCGCCTCGTACGGCTGGATCCCGCCGCTCGGGAACAGCAGGGTCAGCGCAATGACCGGCAGGCTGGCGCCGAGGCCGAGGGTCCAGCCGCCGGGCAGTCGCTTGAGCACCAGCACGGCAGCGGCGAGGCCGAGGAAGGCCGCCGCCACCGGGCTCAGCAGCCCGGACAGCACCGCGGCCACCGCAGCAGGGATCCGCCGGGGCAGCAGCACCAATGCTGCCAGCGCCGCCACGGCGCCGAGGGCGAAGGTGGTCCGGCCGGACACGACGTTGGCGACCGCGAAGACGGCGCCCAGCGCGGCGCCGCCGTAGGGGTGCGCGGCGTCCCGCAGCAGCCGGGCGAGCAGCACGGCGCTGGCGATCGCGCAGAGCCAGCCGGTGAGGCCGATGCCGACCACGGCCATCACGTACGGCGCCAGCAGGCTGTAGCCGTACGGATGGACGCCGGCGTACCAGGACAGGTCGACCGGGGTGAACGGGTGTGCCCCGGCGAAAGAGGTGCGGGCGATCTGCGCGGCGATGTCGGTGCCGGTGCGCGGCCGCAGCCACAGGTGCAGGCCGCCGAGGACCAGCGCGATCAGGCCTGCCAGCGCCTCCGGGGTGCGGCTGGCCGCCCTCAGGCGCTGGTCGACGGCGGGATCCGCTTGCTGGGGGCCCGCTTCTTGGCAGGAGCCTTCAGCGGTGGCTGCTCGAGCACAGCGGGCGGCGGTTCGAGCGGCGCGTGCTCCCTCTCCGGCGGGGCGGCGGGCGTGGCGCCCTGCCCGTCGCTGAGGAAGTCGAGCAGCACGTCGGCGACGACGTCCGGCGCCTCCTCGATGACGAAGTGCCCGGCTCCCGGGACGGTCACCATGACGCAGCTGGCGCCGAGGTCGCGCTGCACGCTCTCGCCGGTGCTGACCGGGAGGATGGGGTCGGCGGCCCCCCAGAGGACGAGCGCCTTCTCCGCGGTGACGCGCGGGACGGGGGTTGGGGTCTTGTCTCGCCGCACCAGCCGTGCGATCCGCGGCCGGGCTGCGGCCCGGTAGTAGTCGAGCATCGCCTGCACGACGCTCGAGCGGGTGTAGGCGGCGCGATACTCGGCCAGAGCCTCGGCGCTCAGCGGCGTCGTGGCCTTCCATCCGATCGCGAACGCGGCGTCGACGACGCGGCGCCCGCCCGCCTTGAACAGGAGCTCGGGCAGGAGCGGCAGCGCGAAGAACGGGATGTGCAGCGCCCGGGCGGGCACGGAGCGGTACGGCGCGTTGGCGACGACGAGCCGGCGGACCAGGTCCGGGCGGGCGCCGGCCAGCGCGAGGGCAAGGGAGCCGCCCCAGTCGTGCCCGACCACGTCGATCTTTTGCCCAGGCGCCTCACTCTCGACGAGTGCGGCCAGCTCGGCGACGAGCGACGGCACGTCGTACGGGCCGGTGTAGCTCGACCCGCCGAGGCCGGGGAGGTCGGGGGCGAGGACGCGGCGGCCCTTGGCCAGCTGGGGGGCGAGGACGTTCCAGACCGAGGCCGTCTCCGGAACGCCGTGCAGGAGGAGGACGGGGGTCCCGTCGGTCCCCTCACCCCGCTGCTCCCGGAGCAAGAAGCTCGTGGATCCCGCCGGCACCGTCCGGACCTGCTCTCTCACGTGTTGTCCCTCGCTCTCGCCGCCAGACTGCGACTTGCGATGCGCCGGCCCTCCACTGGGGATCGAACTCGTCCGACTGTGCGTCGAGCAGTATCCGCGTTCTGGCAGACATGGCTTCCACAGCCTGCCGTACGTCCTTAGCGACGCCTCACCCGCGTTCGCCGCGAGCTGTTCGCCCCCTCGCGCCTGTCGCCGGCGGCTCACCGACCAGGCGAGAGATCGTCAGCGGCTGTCGCTGCCCGACTGACCACGACCAGCCGGTCCGTGGCGGCACACACATCGTCCGTCCTGCTGAT
>JAOPWK010000023.1 GCA_025965735.1 Frankiales bacterium | reverse complement strand
TGGACCAACGTGATCCGGTTGGACTCGCGGCGGTACTCGAAGTCCAGCGTGTAGTGGTCGCCGAACAGGTAGGCCACCAGCAGCACGACCGAAACGAGGCCGACCGGCAGCTGCTGCTCCGGCGGCGGCACACCGGCCTTGCTGACCAGCACGAGCCCGAGCGCCAGCAGCGCGCAGGAGAGGCCGGCCGCGGCAGCCTTCCGGCCCGCGCCCGCCACCTGCTCGTCCACCGTCATCCTGCAGCCTCTCGGCGCAAGATCGTCAACCCTTGAGCGCAGGGGGACAGGGCGGGCACGACGAGCAGCGAGAGCAGGGCAAGGACGGCGATCGGCACCCGCGGCCCCGTGACCTCCGCGAGAGCGCCCGCGGCCAGCAGGACCGTGCCCTGGAGCACCATCAGCAGCGTGGCCGCAACGCCGAAGGCCCGGCCGCGCAGGTGCGGCGGCACCTCCTGCACGAAAGCGGCATTGGCGACCAGCTGCATCGCGTTGCCGAGCCCGGCGATGACCCAGAGCGCCACCATCACGGGGATGCTGTCGACGAAGGGCGTGGCCAGCAGCGGCACGCAGGTCAGCGCCACCATCCCGGGGAACAGCGCCTCCCGCCGCGCGGTCGGCACGCGCAGGAGCGCGACCGACCCGACCAGGAAGCCCACCGGGACGGCCGCGGTGAGGATGCCGGCGGCCAGCGGGCCGCCGCCCTGCTGCTCGGCGATGGCCACGGCGAGCCCCTCGGCGGAGATGACGGAGGCGGCGGTGAGCAGGCCCCAGCAGAGCAGGCCGCGCAGCCGCCGGCTCTGCCAGACGAGCCGCGCACCAGCGACAGCCTCCTGGCGCACCGATTGCGACGACTCCCCGACCCGCGTCACGAGGTGCTCGCGGACGAGCAGCACGAGCAGCAGCGCCGACACCGCGAAGGTCCCGGCATCCACGAGCAGCGCCCCGCCGACGCCGACCAGCCCCACGAGCGCCCCGCCGAGGACGAAGCCGAGGACCTGGGCCGCCTGCCCGACCGCGTTGCTGAGCGCGCTGCCCACGACGTACTGCTCGCCGTGCAGCACGTCGGCGAGCAGGGCGCTGCGGGCTGCGTCGGCAGGCGGCGCCAGCAGGCCGACCCCGATCAGGACCGCGAAGACGACCCAGAGCGGCGCTCCCGGCACGGCCAGCCCGGCGATGAGGACCATCCTCGCGACGTCGCAGGCCACCATGAGCCGGCGGCGCGGGTAGCGGTCGGACAGCGCGGACAGCAGCGGCCCGCCGACCAGCCAGGACAGGTAGGAGCAGGCGTACGTGGCGCTCGCCGCGAAGGCCGAGCCGGAGCGCTCGAGCACCAGCAGTGCGACCGCGATGCGGGCGATCTGGTCGCCGACGCCGCTGAGCCCGTCGCTGACGAGCAGCCCCCGGAACTCCCCGACGCCGAGCACGTCGCGGTAGCGCACGCGCTGCGCCGAGGGGGTCACCTGCGCAGTGTGACGGAAGTGACTCCTGAGAACCAGCAGATCGCGATCATCAGAATGTCGGAGGTGGCCGGGAGCATCCTCGGATGGAGGAGCGACAGCGGCCCAGCAAGATCAGTGACGAAGCTCTGCTGGCTGCCGTGCCCGCGGCGGCGAACATCCGCCAGCTGCTCCAGGCGCTGGGGGTAGCGGCGTACGGCGGCAACTACGAGGTGATCCGCGAGCGCCTCCGGCTGCTGGGCGTCGACGAGGCGCGCTTCGGACCCCGGCCGCGCCCTGTCGCGATCGCTGCCTCACGGCTCGTCGAAGCGGTGGCGCGCTCCGACTCCTGGGCGAAGGCAGCGCGTCGCCTCGGCGTCCCCGGCAACGCCGGCGAGAGACGCATCAAGGGGTTGGCTCTGGAAGCAGGCCTGGACACGGCGCACTTCCTCGGGCAAGGCTGGAACCGCGGGGTGCGGCTAGGTGGCAGGGAAGCGGAGCCGCTCCGCACGCTCCTCGTCCGCGGGAGGTACGTCGGCACCTCGAGGCTCAGGCACCGCCTGCTTCGCGAGCAGGTGTTGGAGGCGTGTTGTGCGGCCTGCGGACGTGACACCTGGGAGGGCGCGCCGATCCCGCTGGAACTGGACCACCTGAACGGAGATCGCACCGACAACCGCCTCGAGAACCTGCGTCTGCTCTGCCCCAACTGCCACGCGCGGACCGATACCTACCGCGGCCGCAACATCGGTGCCTCTGGCGCGCGTGAGACCGTGCCGATTGAGACGACCCCCGCGATCCCCGACGCGGTTCGCGCCCAACGACGGCTGCTCGCGCTTCTGGGCGGTTCGGCATAACTTTCTGAGGGTTCAGCCCCCGTAGCCCAATCTGGCAGTGCGGCGAGCCCCTTAAAAGGGCTGAGTTGTGGGTTCGACTCCCACCGGGGGCACGTGCGTCGGGCGGGCACATCTGCGCTCCCCCGTACGTTGTACGGAGCGCACGGCCCCGCCCGTGGGTCGCGCAGAGGAGATCGACACCGACATGCGCAGCATGGAGAGCAACAACCCCGTCTTCTCGCGCAGCGAGTCGCTGCGCGCCGCCCAGCAGGGCGTGGGCTTCCACACGCCCGCTCCTACCGCCGAGGACGTCGCGGCGATCTACGGCACGCCCCAGCGCATGACGATGGACGACGTCGTCGTCAAGACCGGCATCCTGCTGGCCGTCGTCGTCGGCGTCGGCGCGGCCTCCTGGTACCTCCAGGTGCCGATCGGCCTGGCGCTGCTCGCCGGCCTCGTCGGCTTCGCGCTGGCCATGGTCAACATCTTCAAGAAGAAGATCAGCGTCCCGCTGATCATGGCGTACGCCGTCGCTCAGGGCGTCTTCCTCGGCGCGATCAGCGCCAGCTACGAGGGCGCCTACCGCGGCATCGTCGTCCAGGCGATCGTCGGCACCGCGGCCGTCTTCGGCGCCGTGCTGGTCGGCTACAAGAGCGGCAAGCTCCGCGCCACCCCGAAGTTCGCCAAGGTCGTCACCTTCGGCCTGGTCGGCATGGTCGCCGTGATGCTGCTCAACCTGCTCGCCGGCATCTTCACCGACGGTGACCCGCTCGGCCTCAACAGCGGCCCGATCGGCATCCTGTTCACCCTCGGGCTGATCACCTTCGGCGCCCTGACCTTCGTGCTCGACTTCGACCAGGCCGACCGCATGATCGCTGCGGGCGTCCCGGAGCAGGAGTCCTGGCGCGTCGGCTTCGGCCTGATCGTCGGTCTGATCTTCCTGTACCTCAACATCCTGCGGCTGCTCGCGATGCTGCAGGGCAACGACTAGCACTCCCGCTCGTCGCACGGGCCGTCACCCCTCGGGGTGGCGGCCCGTCGCCCGTCCTACCGTGACGGCGTGGACGACGACCCCCGGGCGCTGCTGCGCCGCGAGAGCCGCTCGCTGGTGCAGCGGCTGCGCCTGTGGACGCCCACCCGCTTCGCGGCGCAGGCGCCGAGCCACGGCAGCCGGGGTGACCTGGTGCACCACCTCGCCCAGCGGCTGGCCGACCAGGCCTCCGACGCCGAGGGGCAGCCCCGCCGGCCGCTGCCCCGGCTCGAGGGCGACCTCGTGCTGCCCGACCAGCTGGCCGTGACCGCTGAGGACCTGGCCGGAGCAGCGGACGCCGAGACCGCCCGCCGAGCCACCTCGCACCTGCTGCTGCACCGGCACGCCCTGCTGGAGGAGGACGTGCCAACGGGCCTCGTCCGCGCGCTCGGCCTGGCAG
>JAOPWK010000019.1 GCA_025965735.1 Frankiales bacterium | reverse complement strand
ACGACGCGGCTCATCTCAGCGGCTAGACGGCCGGGTCGGCGACCTGCTCGTGCGTGAGCAGCCCGCCGTTGATCTCGCGCAGCGCGATCGAGAGGGGCTTCTCCTGCACGCCGGTCTCCACCAGTGGGCCGACGTACTCCAGCAGGCCCTCACCGAGCTGGGAGTAGTACGCGTTGATCTGGCGCGCGCGCTTGGCCGCGTAGATGACCAGGCTGTACTTGGAGTCGGTGGCGGCGAGCAGCTCGTCGATCGGGGGGTTGGTGATGCCGATCGGGTTGGCGACGGTGCCGGCCACAGGGTGCTCCTAGATCAGTTGACTCCCATCAACGCTACCAGCCGGTCCGCCGCCTGCTCGAGGTCGTCGTTGACCACCACGACGTCGAACTCGTCCTCCGCGGCCATCTCGATCCGGGCGCGGTCCAGCCGTACGCGCACCTTCGCCGGGTCCTCTGTCCCGCGCCCGACGAGGCGCCGGGCCAGCTCGTCGAAGGTCGGCGGGGCGAGGAAGACCAGCTGCGCGTCCGGCATCGCCGCGCGCACCTGCCGGGCGCCCATGAGGTCGATCTCCAGCAGCACCGGGACGCCCTGCGCCAGCTGCTCCTCCACGGGGCCGCGCGGCGTGCCGTACGAGGCCCCCATGTGCGCGTCGTGCTCGAGCAGCTCCCCCGCCTGCGCCATGCGGTCGAACTCGGCCTGGTCCAGGAAGTGGTACTCCACCCCGTCGGTCTCCCCCGGGCGGGGGCTGCGGGTCGTGACGCTGGTGGAGAGCCAGACGTCGGGGTGCCGCTGGCGCAGCACCTTCACCACGCTGCCCTTGCCGACCCCGGAGGGTCCGGACAGGACGGTGAGCCTGCCGCTCAAGAGCTGCTGAACTCCTTGACGAGCGCCTCGCGCTGCTTGGCCCCGAGGCCGCGGACCCGGCGGGACGGCGAGATCTCCAGCCTCTCCATGATCTTCTGCGCGCGGACCTTGCCGACGCCCGGCATCGCCTCGAGCACCGCGACGACCTTCATCTTGGCGATGACCTCGTCCCCGTCGGCGAGCACGTCGTCCAGGCTGGCGCCGCTGGACTTCAGACGCACCTTCAGCTCCGCGCGGGTCTTCCGTGCGGCAGCGGCCTTCTCGAGGGCGGCGGCGCGCTGCTCGGGCGTCAGGGGCGGCAGCGCCACGCGGTTCACCTCAGGTCTCAGGGGGTTCAGCAGGACGACGGGAACCTAGTGGCGCGGACACCTCCGGGGCAACGGGCTCCCCCGGCTACCGCTGCGGCAGCGCAGCGGCGATGCGGGCGGCGGCCGCACCGGGGTCGGCCGCTCCGGTGATGGGGCGGCCGATGACGAGCAGGTCGGCGCCGTCGGCGAGGGCCTGCTCCGGCGTGGCCACGCGCGCCTGGTCCTGCGCGTCCGAGCCGGCCGGGCGCACCCCGGGGGTGATGAGCACGACGCCGTCGCCGACCTCGCTGCGGACGGCGGCGACCTCCTGCGGCGAACACACCAGCGCGCCCGCCCCGGCGCCCACGGCGAGTGCGGCGAGGCGTCGTACGGCGTCGATCGGCGGCCCCTGGAGCCCGACGCTGTCGAGGACCTGGTCGCTCATGCTGGTCAGCACCGTGACGGCGGCGATGGTGATGCCCTCACCCGCGTCGACCGCTGCGCGCACCATGTCCGCGCCGCCGCTGGCGTGCACGGTCAGGTAGCGCGGCTTGAGGCGGGCCACCGAGCGGACGGCTCCCCCGACGGTGTTGGGGATGTCGTGCAGCTTGAGGTCGAGGAAGAGCTCCGCGCCCGACCCGCCGCGCACGCTGTCCACGATGGACGGACCGGTGCGGCAGAACAGCTCGAGGCCCACCTTGACCACCGAGACGTGCGGGGTGACGGCGCGGGCCCAGCGGGCGGCGGTCTCCGCGTCCGGCGCGTCGAGCGCCACAGCGATGGGTGCTCTCACGAATGCTCCTCGAAGACGTCGGTGGACACGAGCTCGTCGCCCACGGGATCAGGGCGCTCCGGGACGTACGTCTCCGGCGGCCGGTGCGCGAGCCCGACCGCGTCGGCGAGGCGCGCGATGCCGCGCTGCTCCAGCGCCTGCTGCAGCTCGGCGAGCACCCGGACGGGCGCCGTGGGGTCGCCGAAGACGGTGGTGCCGACGCTGACGGCACTGGCGCCCGCGAGCACGAACTCGAGCGCGTCGAGCCCGGTGCGGATGCCACCCATGCCCAGGATCGGTACGTGAGGCAGGGCCTGGTGCACCTGCCAGACGAAGCGCACCGCCACCGGCCGGATCGCCGGTCCCGACAGGCCACCGGTGAGGCCGGCGAGCGCCGGTCGCATGGTCGTCGTGTCGATCACCATGCCCAGCAGGGTGTTGATGACGGACAACCCATCGGCCCCTGCGTCGACGCAGGCCCGCGCGATGGTGGTGATGTCGGTGACGTCCGGGCTGAGCTTGGCGAAGACGGGGATGCCCGGGGTGGTGTTGCGCCGGACGGCGTCGACGACGTTGCTGGACGCGCGCGGGTCGCAGGCGAACACCTGGCCGCGGTCCTCGACGTTCGGGCACGAGATGTTGACCTCGACCATCGAGACGGCCTTGTGGCCGCGCAGCTTCTGCGCGAGCAGGGCGTAGTCCTCCACGCTCCCGCCGGCGATGGAGACGACGGCGCGGGCGCCGCGCTTCTCCAGCCAGGCGAGGTCCTTGGTGAGGAACTCCTCGATGCCCGGGCCCTGGAGGCCGATCGAGTTGAGCATCCCGCTGGGCGTCTCGGCCATCCGCGGCGTCGCCCGGCCGGAGCGGGCGTTCAGCATGATCGACTTGGTGACGACGCCGCCGATCTGGGTGACGTCGAAGAACTGGTCCAGCTCCCGTCCGGCGGCGGCGCAGCCGGAGGCGGTGAAGACGGGGTTCGGGAACGTGACGCCGGCCAGCGTCGTGCTCATGTCCGTCATGCTCGGGGTGCTCCCACAGCGTCAGCCGGCACCGTGCCCACGTCGTCCCAGCGCACCCGGTCGCCCAGGAACACCGGACCCTCGACGCAGGACCGCACCATCCGCGTCAGCCCGTCCTCCCCCACCACCGGCAGCACGCACGTCATGCAGACCCCGATGCCGCAGGCCATCGACTCCTCGACCGCGACCTGGCAGGGGATCCCGCGGGCCGCGGCGATGTCGCTGACCGCGCGCAGCATCGCCATCGGCCCGCAGGCGTAGACGACGTCGGCCTGGCTCTTGTCCAGCACAGCGGGCAGCACGTCGCTGACGCGGCCGCGGGTGCCGGAGGAGCCGTCGTCGGTGGTGACCGCGACCGAGTCGGCCATCCGCTTCGCATCGAGCAGCCCGAAGAGCCGGTCGCTGCCGCCCGCTCCGAGCACGATGTCGACCCGGCAGCCCCGCTCGCGCAGCGCGGCGGCGAGCGGCAGCAGCGGCGCGGTGCCGTAGCCGCCACCGACGAGCGTCACGTTGACCGCGCTCTTGGGCAGCCGGAACGGCTTGCCGAGCGGCCCCACGACGTCCAGCTTGTCGCCGGCCCGTCGCTGCGACAGCCACGCCGTCCCCTTGCCGTGCACGGAGAACACGAACTCCACCGTGCCGCCGTAGACGCCGCGGTCCTTGACGTCGTAGATGGCGAACGCCCGGCGCAGCAGCATCGAGGACTCGGGCCCGCCGACCTGGACGGCGAGGAAGTGCCCCGGGCGGGTGAGCTCCGGGATGCCGGGCGCGATGACCGTGACCGCCTGGTAGGCGCCGACCTTCTTGATGGACAGGATCTCCCCGGCGACCTGCAGCGGCATCAGGCCTCACCCCAGTGGAAGCTGGCGTGGTGCTCCTGCAGCGAGCGCACGCCGATGTCGCCGCGCACCAGCGCCTCGATGCCCTGCACGCACGCTGCTGCGCCCTGCACGGTGGTGATGCACGGGACGCCTCGTGCGACGGCGGCCGTCCGGATCTCGTAGCCGTCCTTGCGCGCGCCGACGCCGAAGGGCGTGTTCAGGATGAGGTCGACCTCGCCGGCCAGGATCATCGGGACGACGTCGTCGCCCTTGCCGTGGCTGTGCTTGCCGACGACCGTCGCCTCCACGCCGTTGCGCCGCAGCACGTCGGCCGTGCCTTCCGTGGCCAGTACCTCGAAGCCGAGGTCGGCAAGCCGCTTGACCGGGAACAGCACCGCGCGCTTGTCGCGGTTGGCCACGCTGACGAACACGCGCCCCTTGGTCGGCAGCTCGCCGTACGCCGCCGCCTGGCTCTTGGCGTAGGCGGTGCCGAAGACGCGGTCGATGCCCATGACCTCGCCGGTGGACTTCATCTCCGGGCCGAGGACCGTGTCGACGCCCTCGCCGGCGGCGGTGCGGAAGCGGCCGAAGGGCAGCACTGCCTCCTTCACCGAGATCGGCGCGTCGTACGGCAGGTCGCCGCCGTCGCCGCTCTTGGGCAGCAGCCCCTCGCCGCGCAGGTCGGCGATGGAGGTGCCGAGCATGATGCGCGCGGCGGCCTTGGCCACCTGCACGGCGGTCGCCTTGCTCACGAACGGCACGGTGCGGCTCGCCCGCGGGTTCGCCTCGAGGACGTACAGCACGTCGTCCTTGAGGGCGTACTGCACGTTGAGCAGCCCGCGCACGCCGACGCCCGAGGCGATGCCGAGCGTGCTGGTGCGGATCCGCTCCAGGTCTGCGCGGCCGAGGGTCACCGGCGGGAGCGCGCACGCCGAGTCGCCGGAGTGGATGCCGGCCTCCTCGATGTGCTCCATGACACCGGCCAGGTAGCGGTCGGTCCCGTCGTAGAGCGCGTCGACGTCGATCTCGACCGCGTCCTCGAGGAAGCGGTCGACGAGGACCGGGGCGTCCGGGCCGATGAGCGTCGAGCGCTGCACGTAGTCGACGAGCATGTCGTCGCTGTAGACGATCTCCATGCCGCGACCGCCGAGCACGTACGAAGGCCGCACGAGCACGGGATAGCCGACGGACTCGGCGATCTGCTTGGCCTCGTCGTAGGAGCGGGCCATGCCGTACTTCGGCGCCGGCAGGCCGGCAGCCGCGAGCACGTCGCCGAACGCGCCGCGCTCCTCGGCCAGGTGGATGGCCTCGGGGCTCGTGCCGACGATCGGGACGCCGCAGTCCTTGAGCTCCTGCGCGAGGCGCAGCGGCGTCTGCCCGCCGAGCTGCACGATGACGCCGACCAGCTCGCCGCCCCCCTGCCGCGCCGACTCCTGCTCGGCGGCGACGACCTCGAGCACGTCCTCGACGGTCAGCGGCTCGAAGTACAGGCGGTCGCTGGTGTCGTAGTCGGTGGAGACCGTCTCGGGGTTGCAGTTGACCATCACGGTCTCGAACCCGGCGTCGCTGAGTGCGAAAGACGCGTGCACGCAGGCGTAGTCGAACTCGATGCCCTGGCCGATCCGGTTCGGCCCGCTGCCCAGGATCAGCAACTTGCGCTTGTCTGACGGCTGGACCTCGGTCTCCTCGTCGTAGGAGGAGTAGTGGTACGGCGTCTCGGCCGCGAACTCGGCGGCGCAGGTGTCGACCGTCTTGTAGACCGGCCGCACTCCCGTCTCGTGCCTGGCAGCGCGGACCTGCTGCTCGGTGAGCCCCCGCACCGCGGCGATCTGCTTGTCGCTGCAGCCCATCCGCTTGGCCAGGCGCAGCAGGTCGACGTCGAGGTCCGGTGCGTCCTTCAGCTTGGCGTGCAGCTCGACCAGGCTGAGCAGCTGGTCGACGAACCACGGGTCGATGCCGGTCGCGTCATACACCTGCTCCGGAGTCGCCCCCAGCCGCAGCGCCCGCTCCACCGTCAGCAGCCGCATGTCGTGCGGCGTCCGCGCGAGGTCCAGCGCGTCCTGCGCCGTCCCCGCCGGGTCGGGTTCCAGCCAGAACTGCGACGGCGTCTGCTCCAGCGACCGCATCGCCTTCTGCAGCGCCTCGACGAAGGAGCGGCCGATGGCCATCGCCTCGCCTACCGACTTCATGGTCGTGGTCAGCTCGCGGTCGGCCCCGGGGAACTTCTCAAAGGAGAAGCGCGGGATCTTCCCCACGACGTAGTCCAGGCTCGGCTCGAAGGCCGACGGCGTCTCGCGGGTGATGTCGTTCGGGATCTCGTCCAGCGTGTAGCCGATGGCCAGGCGAGCGGCGATCTTCGCGATCGGGAAGCCGGTGGCCTTGGAGGCGAGCGCCGAGCTGCGGCTGACGCGCGGGTTCATCTCGATGACCACGATGCGGCCGTCGTCGGGGTTGACGGCGAACTGGATGTTGCAGCCGCCGGTGTCCACGCCGACCGCGCGGATGATGGCGATCGCGAGGTCGCGCATGGCCTGGTACTCGCGGTCGGTGAGCGTCATCGCCGGCGCGACCGTCACCGAGTCGCCGGTGTGCACGCCCATGGGGTCGAGGTTCTCGATCGAGCAGATGACGACGACGTTGTCGTTCTTGTCGCGCATCAGCTCGAGCTCGTACTCCTTCCAGCCCAGGATGGACTCCTCGAGGAGCACCTCGGTGGTGACGCTGGCGTGCAGGCCGCCACCGCCGATGCGGAGCAGGTCGGCCTCGTTGTGGGCGATGCCGCCGCCACTGCCGCCCATGGTGAAGCTGGGCCGTACGACGACCGGGTAGCCCAGGTCCTTGACCCCCGCCAGGAGCTCGTCGGTGGTGTGGCAGACAACGCTGCGGGCGCTCTCGCCGCCGACCTGCTCGACGATCGTCTTGAACTCCTGGCGGTCCTCACCGCGTCGGATCGCGTCCACGTCGGCGCCGATGAGCTCGACGCCGTACTGCTCGAGCACGCCGGCCTCGTGCAGGCTCATGGCAGCGTTCAAAGCCGTCTGGCCGCCGAGGGTCGCGAGCAGCGCGTCGGGGCGTTCCTTCTCGATGATCTTCGTGACGAACTCGGGCGTGATGGGCTCGAGGTAGGTCGCGTCGGCAAACTCCGGATCCGTCATGATCGTCGCCGGGTTGCTGTTGATGAGCGTCACGCGCAGGCCTTCGGCCTTGAGCACGCGGCACGCCTGGGTGCCGGAGTAGTCGAACTCCGCGGCCTGGCCGATGAGGATCGGGCCGGAGCCGATGACCAGGACGTGCTTGAGGTCCTCGCGCTTCGGCATCAGGCCTCCATCATCTTCGTGAACTGCTGGAACAGGCCGGTGGCGTCGTGCGGCCCGGGGGCGGCCTCGGGGTGGTACTGCACGCTGAAGGCCTTGGCGTCGAGGAGGTTCAGCCCCTCCACCACGTCGTCGTTGAGGTCGACGTGACTCACCTCGACCCGGCCGTACGGCGTGTCGATCGGCGTGCCGTCGGTGGGCGCGTCGACCGCGAAGCCGTGGTTGTGGCTGGTCACGTGCACGCGGCCGGTGCGCAGCTCCTGCACGGGCTGGTTCACGCCGCGGTGGCCGTAGCGCAGCTTGTAGGTGCCCAGTCCCAGCGCGCGGCCGAGGATCTGGTTGCCGAAGCAGATGCCGAACAGCGGGACGCCTGCGTCGAGGACCGCGCGGGTCGCCTCCACCGGGCCGTCGGTCGTCGCCGGGTCGCCGGGGCCGTTGGACAGGAAGACGCCGTCAGGCTCGAGCGCGAGCAGCTCCTGCCCCGTCGTGGTGGCCGGAAGGACGTGCACCTCGACCCCTTGCTGCGCCATGTACCGCGGCGTGGCTGCCTTGATGCCGAGGTCCAGAGCGGCGACGGTGAAGCGCTTCTCCCCGACAGCGGGCACGACGTACGGCTTGTCCGTGGTGACCTCGTGCGCCAGGTCGGCCCCCTGCATGGGAGGGCTGTCCTGCACCTTGCTGACCAGCGCGTCGACGTCGGCCAGGTGGTCGCCGCTGAAGACGCCGACCTTCATGGCGCCGCGCTCCCGCAGGTGGCGGGTCAGCGCGCGGGTGTCGACGCCGGAGATGCCGACGACGCCCTGCGCCTCGAGCTCCTCGTCCAGGGTGCGGCGGCTGCGCCAGCTGCTCGGGATCCGCGCCGGGTCGCGCACGACGTAGCCGCTGACCCAGATGCGGCTGCTCTCCGGGTCCTCGTCGTTGACGCCGGTGTTGCCGATGTGCGGCGCGGTCATGACGACGACCTGGCGGTGGTAGCTGGGGTCGGTGAGCGTCTCCTGGTAGCCGGTCATGCCGGTGTTGAAGACGGCCTCGCCGAAGGTCTCGCCGACGGCGCCGTACGCGGTGCCGCGAAACGTGCGGCCGTCTTCCAGGACGAGCAGGGCGGGCGTCACGCGCTCTCCTTCTTCTGTGTGCTGATGGCCTCGACGAGGCGCTGGTGCTCGGCGTGGTCGTCGGCCCGGAAGCCGCTGGTGAGCAGCCGATCGCCGAGGTGCCAGTCGAGGAGCAGCATCCCGTCCCTGCCGACGACCTTGCCGGCCAGGGCGTCCCCGGTCGCCGCCTGCGTGATGGCGTCGTACGGGAGGTAGAGCTCCGGCAGGCCCTCGCGCTCGACGTGCACCCCGTTGGTGGCGACGGTGAGCCAGCCGGAGGCGCGGTGGCCCAGGTCGTGCACGGCGATGCGGTCCAGCCAGTCCCCCGCGGCTGTGGTGCCGACGAACAGCCCGGGCACGGCAGGCAGCAGCGGCTCGCGCGCGCCGGTGGCCACCGGTGGCGGCGGAAGGTCGCCCTGGCGTCGCTGGCGACTGCGCCAGCCCTTGAGCATCAGGACGTACAGCCCGGCGACGGCCGCCAGCGTCAGCAGCGTGTAGAGCGCTCTCATGCCGGTCTTCCGTCGAGCACCGTCGGACGGCCGCGCAGGAAGGTGGCGACGACCCGCACCGGGAGCTCGTGTCCGGCGAAGGGCGTGTTGCGGCTGCGGCTGGCGGACTGCGACGGGTCGACGGTCCAGCGGGCGCCGGGGTCCACGAGGCAGAGGTTGGCCGGTTCCCCGACAGCGATCGGCCGGCCGTGGTCCTCGAGCCGCCCGATGCGGGCCGGCGTCTCGGACATCCGCTCGGCGACCTGGCGCCAGGACAGCCGGTCGCCCATCGCACGGACGACGACGCCGAGGGCCGTCTCGAGACCAGTCATGCCGAAGGCTGCCGCGCCCCACTCGGCCTCCTTGTCCTCCAGCGCGTGCGGGGCGTGGTCGGTGGCGACGCAGTCGATCGTGCCGTCGGCCAGCCCCTCCCGCAGCGCCTCGACGTCTGTCTTTGTGCGCAGCGGCGGGTTCACCTTGAAGACCGGGTCGTACGTGCTGGCCAGGTCGTCGGTGAGCACCAGGTGGTGCGGGGTCACCTCGGCGGTGACGTCGACGCCCTTGCCCTTGGCCCACCGGACGAGCTCGACGCTGCCGGCGGTGCTGACGTGGCAGATGTGCAGCCGCCCGGAGACGTGCGCCGCGAGCAGGCAGTCGCGCGCGATGATGGCCTCTTCCGCGACGGCCGGCCAGCCGGTGAGGCCGAGCAGGCTGCTGTTGACGCCCTCGTTCATCTGGGCGCCGACGGTGAGCCGCGGCTCCTGCGCGTGCTGGGCGATGACGCCGTCGAAGGCCTTGACGTACTCCAGCGCGCGCCGCATGAGGCTGGCGTCGCTGACGCAGTGGCCGTCGTCGGAGAACACCCGGACGCGTGCCGCGCTGTCGGCCATCGTCCCGAGCTCGGCCATCTGCTCGCCCTTGAGCCCGATGGTGACGGCGCCGACGGGGGCGACGTCGCAGTGGCCGGCGTCGCGGCCGAGCCGCCACACCTGCTCCACGACACCCGCGGTGTCGGCGACGGGATCGGTGTTCGCCATCGCGTGGACGGCGGTGAAGCCGCCGAGAGCGGCCGCCAGGGTGCCGGTCTCCACCGTCTCGGCATCCTCGCGGCCCGGCTCGCGCAGGTGCGTGTGCAGGTCCACCAGGCCCGGCAGCAGCACCCCGCCGCGGCCGTCGTACGGCGTGCTCTGCCCGAGGCTCAGGCCAGGGCCGATCTCGGCGATCCGGCCGTCGGCGATCCGTACGTCCGTTGCGCCTTCGCCGCCGTAGGGGCGGACGTTCTGGAGGAGGTGGGTCACTGGTCGTCACTTCCGATCGCGGGCTCGGCGCCGCCGAGCAGGAGGTACAGGACGGCCATGCGGACGCTGACGCCGTTCGCGACCTGCTCGACGATGGTCGAACGGACACCGTCGGCGACCTCGGGGGCGATCTCCATGCCGCGGACCATCGGGCCGGGGTGCATGACGATCGCGTCGTCGGACAGCGTCTGGACCCGGCGGACGTCGAGGCCGTAGCGGCGGGCGTACTCGCGGGTGCTCGGGAAGTACGCCGCCCCCATGCGCTCGCGCTGGACGCGCAGCATCATCACGACGTCGCTCTTGGGGAGCACTGCGTCGAGGTCGTAGCTGGTCTGGCAGGGCCACTGGTCGACGCCGACGGGCAGCAGGGTCGGCGGGGCGACGAGGGTGACGTCGGCGCCGAGGGTGTGCAGCAGCAGGACGTTCGAGCGGGCGACGCGGCTGTGCAGGATGTCGCCGACGATCGTGACCTTCAGGCCCTCGATGCGGCCGAGCCGCTGGCGCATCGTGTAGGCGTCGAGCAGGGCCTGCGTGGGGTGCTCGTGCGTGCCGTCGCCGGCGTTGATGACCGAGCCTCGGATGAAGCGGCTCAGGTTGACCGGCGCGCCGGACCAGGAGTGCCGGACGACGACGGCGTCCGATCCCATGGCCTCCAGCGTCAGCGCAGTGTCCTTGAGCGTCTCGCCCTTGCTGACGCTGGAGCCCTTGGCGCTGAAGTTGATGACGTCGGCGGAGAGCCGCTTGGCGGCCAGCTCGAAGGAGGTGCGCGTGCGGGTCGAGTCCTCGAAGAAGAGGTTGACGACCGTGCGGCCGCGCAGCGTGGGGAGCTTCTTGACCGTGGCCCGCTCGGTGAGCTGGGCGAGCTCGGTCGCGGTGTCGAGGACGAGGGTGGCGTCCTCGAGGGTGAGGTCGGCGGCGCTCAGCAGGTGCCGCTTCATCGGGCGACATCCGCGGGACCGAGCAGGACCGCGTCGCGGCCGTCGTCCTCGGTGAGCATCACGTGGACGGCCTCCTGCAGCGAGGTCGGGATGTTCTTGCCGACGTAGTCAGCCCGGATGGGCAGCTCGCGGTGCCCGCGGTCGACCAGGACGGCGAGCTGGACTGCGCGGGGGCGGCCCAGGTCGGCCAGCGCGTCCAGCCCGGCGCGGACGCTCCGGCCGGAGAACAGGACGTCGTCAACGAGGATGACGAGCTTGCCGTCGATCCCGTCGGCGGGGACGTCGGTCTCCTCGAGCGCGCGGGGGCTCTTGAGGCGCAGGTCGTCGCGGTAGAGCGTGATGTCCAAGCTCCCCGTCGGGATCTCGACGCCCTCGAAGGCCTGCACGCGGGCGGCGAGCCGGCGGGCGAGGGTCGTGCCACGGGTGGGGATGCCGAGCAGGACCACGTCGGCGCCGCCGCGGGTCTTCTCGAGCAGCTCGTGGGCCATGCGGTCGACGACGCGGCCGACCTCCGGACCCTGCAGGACGGGGCGGGCGGCGGCCGGATCACCGGTCACGGGGCGCGCTTGGGCAGCCGACATGCGGCCTCCTTCCCCGCCTCACGGGACGGGCTCGGTGGAGGGTGCTGGTTCGACTTCGACCGTACACCCGGCGCGGCTGCTTGACGGTGGTGGTCACTCCCCGTAGCGTCACTGTGCGTAACAAGTACGACAGCGGGTAACCAAAGCAGTACGTGGCGAGGCAGTGACCCCCGGGGTACGACGGTCACCGCTCCCGGATCCTCGGGAGCACTCCGGGACGAGCCAGTGGTGAGACCGACGCCCCGTGACGATCGACGCGGACCCAGACCGCGCCTGACGACGGGAGCACGGCTCATGAGCGACTACGCGAAGTCCCTTGGTGCGCGGCTACGCGCGATCCGCACCCAGCAGGGGCTGTCCCTGCACGGTGTGGAGGAGAAGTCCCAGGGCCGCTGGAAGGCCGTCGTCGTGGGCTCCTACGAGCGCGGCGACCGCGCGGTGACCGTGCAGCGGTTGAGTGAGCTGGCCGACTTCTACGGCGTGCCCGTGTCCGAGCTGCTGCCCGAGGGCCACGCCACGCCGGCCAACGAGCCCGCCTCGCGCCTGATCATCGACCTCGAGCAGCTGTCCGCCGTGCCGGCGGACAAGGCCGCCCCCCTGGCGCGCTACGCCGCGACCATCCAGAGCCAGCGCGGCGACTACAACGGCCGCGTGCTGTCCATCCGCCAGGAGGACCTGCGCTCGCTCGCGGTCATCTACGACGCGTCGCCGGGTGCGCTGACCGAGCAGCTGATCGGATGGGGCGTCCTGTCCCCCGACGCCCGCCGCCACATCGACGCGTAGCTCAGACCGCCAGGCTCGGCTTCAGCTGCAGGAGCCGGGCCAGCAGCCCGTTCACGAAGCCCGCGCTCTCGTCCGTCGACAGGCTGCCCACCAGCTCGACCGCCTCCGCGACGGCCACGCCGTCCGGGACGTCGTCGCACCACAGCAGCTCGTACGCCCCGATCCGCAGCGCCGCGAGGTCGACCGGCGGCATGCGTTCCAGCGTCCACTCCTCGGCGTAGGTCGACAGCAGCTCGTCGATGCGCTCCTGGTGCGTGACCACACCCTCGACCAGGACGGCGGCGTACTCCGGCACCGGCGGGTCGCTCTGCGCCAGCCGCTCCCGGAGCGTCAGCATCGGATCGGCGTCGCGCTGCGCCGCCTCGTAGAGGACGTCGAGCGCGCGCTTGCGGGCCTTGCTGCGGGCACCCACTAGCCATGCCCGATCAAGAATTCACACGACCGAGGTAGCGCCCGTCGCGGGTGTCGACCTTGATCTTCTCGCCCGTGGTCAGGAACAGCGGCACCTGGATCTCGGCGCCGGTCTCCAGCGTGGCCGGCTTGGTGCCGCCGGTGGAGCGGTCGCCCTGCAGGCCCGGATCGGTGTGCTGGACGATCAGCTCGACGCTGGCCGGGAGCTCGACGTAGAGCGCGGCGCCCTCATGCATGGCGACCATCGCCTCCATGTTCTCCAGGAGGTAGTCCTTGACCGTGCCGAGCGTCTGCTCGGGGACGTAGAGCTGGTCGAAGGTGTCCTGGTCCATGAAGACGTAGTCGGTGCCCTCCTTGTAGAGGTAGGTCATCGTCCGCTTGTCGACGGTGGCGACGTCAACCTTGGTGCCGGCGTTGAACGTCTTGTCGACCACCTTGCCCGTCAGGACGTTCTTGAGCGTGGTGCGCACGAACGCTCCGCCCTTGCCCGGCTTGACGTGCTGGAACTCGTTCACCGCCCAGAGGCCGTTGTCGAGCTGGAGCACCATGCCGTTCTTGAGGTCGTTCGTGGTCGCCATGAGCAGCGAGTCTAGCCGTGGTATCACGGTGGTATCGTGAGGCATGGCTTTCACCCTGAGACTGGATGACGACGCCCGCGAGGAGTTGCGCCGGCTGGCCGAGGCCGAGGGCGTCTCGCAGCAGGAAGCCGTCCGCCGCGCCATCAGGGACCGAAGCCAGCGGCTCGCCCTGCACGCCGATGTTGCCGACGCCGCTGCCCGGGGCGCCTCCCAGTACGCCGAGCTGCTCGACCGGCTCTCGACGTAGTGCGGTTCCTCGATCTGGAGGCGCTCCTGATCGTGGCGGACGCCGCCGTCGGCGGACACGCTCTGGTGCAGGACCACGGCCTGCTCAGCTCGGCGCTCGCGCGACCGCAAGCCTCCTTCGGCGGCCAGGACGCGTACCCCGATGTCGATGAGAAGGCGGCGGCCTTGCTCCACAGCCTTGTCAACAATGACGCACTGGTGGACGGCAACAAGCGCCTGGGCTGGCTCGCGGCTTACACCTTCTACGCGATCAACGGGATGTCGCTGGATGCACCGACGGACGAGGCGTACGACCTGGTGATCGGCGTCGCCGAGGGAAGCGTCGGCGTCCCCGCCATCGCCGAGCGGCTCAGAGCGTGGCGATGAACCGGATCGCGGCGCGGTAGCCCTCGATGCCGAGGCCGGTGATGGTCGCGGTCGCCACGCCGCTGATGACGCTGCTGTGCCGGAACTCCTCGCGCGCGTGCACCTGGCTGATGTGCACCTCGACCAGCGGCGCCGTCAGCTGGCTGCACGCGTCGCGCAGGGCGTACGAGTAGTGGCTCCAGGCCGCGCTGTTCAGCACGACGGCCAGCTCGGCGTCAGCCGCCTCGTGCAACCAGGCAACCAGTTGGGCCTCGTCGTCGGTCTGGCGGACCTCGACCTCGACGCCGACCTCCCGACCGGTCTGCACGCAGGTCTCCGCCAGCTCCTCGTGGGTCGTGCTGCCGTAGATGAGCGGCTCGCGGCTGCCGAGTCGGCCGAGGTTGACGCCGTTCAGCACGAGCACGCGGTTCACAGGTAGACCTCCGGGCCGCGGTCCTTGCGGACCTCCTCGTACGCCGCCACCAGCAGGCTGGGGTCCGGGTCCTCGAGGATCCGCGGACTGGCCAGCGCGTCGAGCACGACGAACCGGAGCCGGTTGCCGCGACTCTTCTTGTCGATCCGCATGGCCGCGTGGACCTGCTGCCAGTCGCCGGTGTACTGCGTCGGCAGCCCGACGCTCTCCAGGACGCTGCGGTGCCGGGCAGCCGTGGCGTCGTCCAGCCGCCCCGCGAGCCGCCCCAGCTCGGCGATGAAGGCGAGCCCGACGGAGACGGCCGCCCCGTGCCGCCAGCCGTAGTCCTCGACCTTCTCGATCGCGTGGGCCAGCGTGTGGCCGTAGTTGAGGTACTCGCGCTGGCCCTGCTCGGTCAGGTCGTCGCCGACCACCTGCGCCTTGACCGCGATGGCCCGCTCGACCAGCTCTCGCGTGTGCGGACCCGCTGGCGACTGCGCGGCCTTGGGATCGTCCTCGACAAGCTCGAGGATCCGCGGGTCGTGGGTGAAGCCGACCTTGATGACCTCCGCGAGGCCCGCCACGTAGTCGTGCTTGGGGAGCGTCTCCAGCGCGGTGAGGTCGCAGAGGACGCCGGCGGGCGGGTGGAACGCGCCGACGAGGTTCTTGCCCGCGCTGGTGTTCACGCCGGTCTTGCCGCCGACGGCGGCGTCCACCATGCCGAGCAGCGTCGTCGGGACGTGCACCACCGGCACGCCGCGCAGCCACGTGGCAGCGACGAAGCCGGCGAGGTCGGTCGTCGCTCCCCCGCCGACGGCGACCACCGCGTCTGTACGCGTGAAGCCGACCTGGCCGAGCACGTCCCACAGGTAGGCGGCGACCTTCAGGTCCTTGCTCGCCTCGCCCTCGGGAACCTCGACGGCGATCGCCTCGTAGCCCTGCGCGAGGAGGTCCTCCCGGATCGCCTCGCCGGTGGCCGTGAGGGCGGCCGGGTGCACGACGGCGACCCGCTGCGCACCGGGGAGCAGGTCGGGCAGCTCGCCCAGCAGGCCCTCCCCGACGACGACGTCGTACGGGCTGTCGCCCTTGACCGTGATGCGCGTGTTCACGCGAGGACCTCCTCGAGCACTGCCTGCGGGGTCTTGCCGTCGGTGAGGACCTCGCGCTGCGCGACCTCGCGGTAGAGCGGCAGGCGGGCGGCCAGCATCTCCCGCAGCACGGCACGCGGGTTGATGGCGAGCAGAGGCCGGTCGCGGTTCATGCCGGTGCGCGTGAAGGCGTCGCCGAGCCCGACTTTCAGGAACACCACCGGGCGGCCGTGCAGGAGCGCGCGGGTCTGCGACGCCTGCACGGCTCCCCCGCCCAGGCTGAGGACGCCGTCGTGCTCCTGCAGGGCAGCCGCGACGGCGTCGCGCTCCAGCGCCCGGAAGTGCTCCTCCCCAGTGCTCACGAACAGGTCGG
>JAOPWK010000343.1 GCA_025965735.1 Frankiales bacterium | reverse complement strand
CTGCGGGCGGCGGTGCGCCTCCTGGTGCTGGCCGTCCAGGTCACCGCGCTGCAGCAGGGCGAGCCCGGCGCCGGACCAGCCGAGCCGGCCGGCCAGCACGACGACGTCACCCGGCTGCGCGCCCGCGCGGGTGACGGGCGGGCGTCCGGCGAGGTCGCCCAGCGCGGTGACGCTGACGACGATGCGGCCGGCGGTGACGGTGTCGCCGCCCACGACCACGGCCCCGGTCAGCGCGGCCTCGTCGCGCAGGCCGTCGGCGAGCGAGGTGGCCCACTCGACGGGGAGGTCACCCGGCGCGGCCAGCCCGACCAGCAGCGCGGTGGCGGTGGCGCCCATGGCCGCGACGTCCGCCAGGCTGGCGGCGGCGGCCTTGCGGCCCACGTCGTAGGCGCTGCTCCAGTCGCGCCGGAAGTGCACGCCCTCGACCAGGACGTCGGTCGTCGCGACCACGCGGCCGTCCGGTGCGGCGACCACCGCAGCGTCGTCACCGGGCCCGAGCAGCACGTTCTGCGAGGTCCCGAGACGGGCGACCACCCGGTCGATGAGACCGAACTCGCCGAGCTCTCGTGCTGTAGCGTCCGGCACTCCGCCAGCCTCCCAGAAGGGTCCTCACCGTGCCGGTCCAGGCCTACATCCTCATCCAGACCGAGGTCGGCAAGGCCGCTGCCGTGGCTGACGCCATCGCCGCGCTCGACGGGGTGGCGCAGGCCGAGGACGTGACGGGGCCGTACGACGTGATCGTGCGCGCGGAGGCGCAGTCGGTGGACGAGCTCGGCAAGCTGGTCGTCGCGCGGATCCAGGGCGTGGACGGCATCACCCGCACGCTGACGTGCCCCGTCGTCCACCTCTGAGGCTCGCGCTCCTCGGCCTGGCGCTCGTCGCCGGCTGCACCACGCAGGGCGCTGCGCCGCAGGACGACTCACCCGTCGACGTCGAGGTGCCGGTGGTCGACGCCGCGACCGCCGCCACGTGCGCGCGCCTGTTCGAGGCGCTTCCCGACGAGGTCGACCCCGGGGTGACCCGGCGCCCCGTGAGGGGCGACGAGACGTTGACGGCCGCCTGGGGCGACCCGCCGGTCACGCTGACGTGCGGCGTGCCGGAGCCCGACCGCCCGGAGGAGCCGGTGGTGATCAACGGCGTCGCCTGGTCGGTCCGTGACATCGGCGCCGGCTTCCGCTGGACGACCCGGAGCCGCGCCGTGCACGTGGCCGTCGACATCCCGTCGCGGTACGAGAACGGCGCCGAGATCGTCAACCCGCTCAGCGGCCCGGTGGCCTCCGCGGTGCCGACCACGGCTCCCCAGCAGTAGCGCTCAGCGCAGGCCCGTCCCCCGTCGCAGCGCCGACTGCACCAGGCGGTCGACCAGTGCGGGGTAGTCCACGCCGGAGGCCGCCCACATGCGCGGGAACATCGACGTGGCGGTGAAGCCCGGCATCGTGTTCACCTCGTTGACCGTCACCGCACCGTCGGGCCCGACGAAGAAGTCGACCCGCGCCAGCCCCTCGCAGTCCAGCGCCTCGTACGCGCGCCGGGCCAGGTCCTGCACGGCCGCCGCGACGTCCTCGGGCAGGTCGGCCGGGATGTCCGGCTCAGCAGCGTTGAGGTACTTGGCCTCGAAGTCGTAGAACTCGTAGCCCTCGGTCACCCTCACCTCGGCGGGCACGCTCGCCTCCGGGCGCCCGTCCACGTCCTCGAGGATCCCGCACTCCACCTCGCGCCCGTCGACCGCCGCCTCGACCAGCACCTTGGGGTCGAAGCGCAGCGCGTCCTCGACCGCTGCCGGCAGATCGGCCAGGTCGCTCACCTTGGTGATGCCGATGCTCGAGCCGCCACGGGCCGGCTTGACGAAGACGGGCAGGCCGAGCGCGCGCACCTCGTCGACGACGCCGTTCTCGTCCGCGGCCCACCGCTGCGCCCGCACGACGACCGCAGGCGCCACGGTGATCCCGGAGGCGGCGAGCAGCTTCTTCGCGACGGCCTTGTCCATGGCCGCCGCGCTGGCCAGGACGCCGCTGCCGACGTACGGGACGCCGGCCATCTCGAGCAGCCCCTGGAGGGTGCCGTCCTCGCCGTACGGCCCGTGCAGCACGGGGAACACGACGTCGACCTGGCCGAGCAGCGCCGGACCGTCCTCGAGCGGGACCAGCCCGCCCACGGTCGGGTCGCCGGGCAGCGCGACGGCCTGCCCGTCCTTCACCGACGGCAGCTCCCGCCCCGACAGGGCGAGCAGCGCGGGGTCGTCGGGCGCGAGGACCCACCGGCCCTCGGGCGTGATGCCGACGGCGACGACGTCGTACCGGTCGCGGTCGACGGCCGCCAGGATGCTGCCCGCGGAGATGCAGGAGATGGCGTGCTCGGTGCTGCGGCCGCCGAAGACGACGGCCAGGCGGGTGCGGCTCACCCGGCGACCCTAGAGGGCGGGGCGGGGCTGATGCCCGTCCCGCGCCGTCAGACCTGCGAAGCCAGCTCGCGCAGCGGCGGCTCGTACGCCTCGCCGAACGTCGGGAAGGCGTGCACCACGTCGGTCAGCACCGACAGCGGCACCTGCGCCCGGATCGCCAGGGTCGCCTCCGACAGCCACTCGTCGGCGTGCGGGCCGATCGCGGCAGCGCCGATCAGCACGCCCTTGTCGCGGTCGGCCGTCAGGACCAGCCGACCGCCCGCGCCGCCCTCGGTGCTGGTGCGGGCGACCTCGCCGAGGTCCATCACGGCGGTGATGGCGTCGATGCCCTGCTCCCGTGCCTGCTCCTCCGTCATGCCCACGCTGGCGACGGCGGGGTCGGTGTAGACGGCACGCGGGATGGCCCGCAGGTCGGCGACGCGTTCGCGGCCGAGCAGGTTCTCGGTGACGACCCGCGCCTGGTAGTTGGCCGTGTGCGTGTACGGAGCGGCACCGGTCACGTCGCCGGCCGCCCACACGTGCTGCTGCCCCGTCACGCGGCCCCGCTCGTCGACGGCGAGGGCGCCTCCGTCGTCAGGCTCGATGCCGAGCACGTCCAGGCCGAGGCCCTCGGTGGTGGGCGTGCGGCCGACGGCGACCAGCACCCGCTCCGCCTCGACGCTCGTCCCGTCGGACAGGTGCACCCTCGCCCGCCCCTGGGCCGTCAGCTCCGCCCGCTGCACCTGGACGCCCAGGCGCAGGTCCACCCCGTCGTCGCGCAGCACCTGGCCGAGCAGGTCGGCGATGCTCGCCTCCTCCCTGCCGGCCACCCGCGGCCCGGACTCCACCAGGGTCGTCCGCACGCCGAAGCGCGCGTGCACCTGGGCGAGCTCGCAGCCGACGGCCCCGCCGCCCATGACCACGAGCGAGCGCGGTCGCTGCCGCGCGCTCAGCGCCTCGTCGCTCGTCCAGGTGTGGACCAGGTCCAGGCCCTCGATCGGCGGGCGGTTCGGCTGCGAGCCGGTGGCCAGCACCAGGTCGGTGTAGCCGAGCTCGCGGCCGTCCACGTCGACCACCCCCTCGCGCACGACCCTGCCGTGCCCCCGGACGAGGACGACCCCGGCCCGCTCGGCCTCCTCGGCGGCGCCGGAGTCGTCGCGTTGCTCGGCGATCTCGTCCCGCCGTTCGACCGCCCGGTGGTAGGCGAGGTCGTCGTCGTCCAGCACCGGCGGCGTCGACGCGCCGCCCAGGGCACGCAGGTCCCGCGCCTCGGCCCGCGCCTGCGCGCTGCGCAGCAGCGACTTGCTCGGCATGCAGGCGACGTACGGGCACTCGCCGCCGACCCGCAGCGCCTCGACGAGCGCGACGCGGCGCCCCTCCTTCGCCAGCGCGGTGCTGATGCTCTCGCCGGCTGATCCGGCTCCGAGCACGACGACGTCGAAGGTGTCCATGTGCCGGAGCCTTCCTCAGCAGCGCCGCTACAGCGCGTCGAGCGCCTGCTCGAGGTCGGCGACGAGGTCCTCGGGGTCCTCCAGGCCGACGCTGATGCGCACGGCACCGGGGTCGATCCCGGCGGCAGCCAGGGCCGCGTCGTCGAGCTGGCGGTGCGTGGTGGTGGCGACGTGGCTGACCTTGCTGTGCGTGCCCGCGAGCGACGTCGCGACCGCCACCAGGCGCAGCCGGTCGCACAGCGCCATCCCGGCCTCGCGGCCGCCCTCCGGCGTCACCGTCACGACGCCGCCGTACCGCCCCGCGTCGAACAGCTTCCCGGCCAGAGCGTGGTCGCGGTGCGTAGGGAGTCCCGGGTGGTCGACCCTTGTGATGCGGGGGTGCTCGGCCATCGCCGTGGCGACCGCCAGCGCGCTCCGGCAGTGCCGGTCGACGCGCAGGGGGAGCGTCGCGAGTCCGCGGTGCAGCAGGAAGGCCTCGTCCGGCGCGAGCATCCCGCCGAGGTCGATCCGGTCGTGGCGCACCTTCGCCATGACCTCCGGCCGCCCGACAGCGACACCGCCGGTGGCGTCGCTGTGACCGCCGATGTACTTCGTGGCCGAGTGGATGACGACGTCGACGCCGTGCTCGATCGGCCGGCAGACGGCCGGGGACGCGAAGGTCGAATCCACCACGAAGGTCAGCCCTGCCTCGCGCGAGATCGCCGACAGCGCAGGCAGATCCGCAACGCTCATGGTCGGGTTCGCAAGCGTCTCCCCCCACAGCACCGTGGTCTCCGGACGGACGGCCGCCCGTACGGCGTCCAGGTCGGTGCTGTCCACGAAGCTGGCCGTCACGCCGAACCGGTCCAGCACCGTGGTCAGCAGGCCGTACGTCCCGCCGTAGACCTCGCGCGGCACCACGACGTGCGCCCCGGCGTGCGTGAGCGACATGAGGACCGTGGAGATGGCGGCCATGCCGGAGGCGAACGCCTGGCCGACGACCTCGTCCTCGACGTTGACGCCCTCCAGCGCCGCGACGGCCTGCGCGAAGGCGTCGCTGGTGGGGTTGTCGACGCGCGAGTAGGAGTAGCCGGCCAGGTCGTCGTTCAGCAGGTCCGCGTACTCCTGCGCGCTGGAGAAGGAGAACGCCGCGGTCCGGTAGACAGGCAGCCCCATCGGGACCTGGCCGGGCACGGGAGCGGCAGGCGGGTGGACGGCGCGGGTGTGCTCACCTCGGGAGGGCATGCCCCAGCCTCCCACTGCCCCTGGCCGTGGGACTACTCGCTCTTGGCCTCCCGCTGCATGAGGCCGCGGACCATCTCCTGCGGCGTCATCCCCTCGTGCACGACCTTCACCACGTGCTCGGTGATCGGCATGTAGACGTCGTGCTTGCGGGCGAGGTCCAGGATCGAGCGGCAGCTCTTCACACCCTCGGCGGTCTGCTGCTTGCGCCCCAGGATGTCCTCGAGCGTCTCGCCGCGGCCGAGCTTCTCGCCGAAGGTGCGGTTGCGCGACAGCGGCGAGGTGCACGTGGCGACCAGGTCGCCGAGACCCGCCAGGCCCGAGAACGTCAGCGGGTCGGCGCCGAGGGCGGCGCCGAGCCGGGCCGTCTCGGCCAGGCCGCGGGTGATGAGGGAGGCCTTGGTGTTGTCGCCGAAGCCCATGCCCTCGGCCATGCCGGTCGCGAGCGCGATCACGTTCTTGACCGCGCCGCCGAGCTCGCAGCCGACCACGTCCACGTTCGTGTACGGCCGGAAGTAGCGGGTGAGGCAGGCGGCCTGCAGCCGCTCGGCCGCCTGGGCGTCCGTGCAGGCGACGACGGTCGCCGCCGGCTGCCCCATGGCGATCTCCTTGGCCAGGTTCGGGCCCGAGACGACGGCGACCTGCTCCGCCGGGACGTCCGCCACCTCGCAAACGACCTCGCTCATGCGCTTCATGGTGCCGAGCTCGACGCCCTTCATGAGGCTGACCAGCACGGTGCCGCGGGCGAGGAAGGGCGCGGCGGCGGAGAGGTTCTCGCGCAGGCTCTGCGAGGGGACGGCCAGCACGACGAAGTCGGCCCCCTCGACGGCCTCTGCGGCGTCGGAGGTGGCGCTGAGGTTGTGCGGCAGCGCGATGCCCGGCAGGTAGTCCTCGTTCTCGTGCCGGTCGCGCACAGCCTCGGCCAGCTCCGGACGCCGGGCCCACAGCACGACCTCGGTGCCCGCGTCCGCGAGCACCTTGCCGAAGGCTGTGCCCCACGAGCCCGATCCCAGTACCGCCGCACGCGTCACGCCGTCCTCCGTCCGTCGCCCTCGGCCGTCACGATGCCGCGGGAGTCGTAGCGTCGCGCAGGCGCCTTGGCGCCGCGCAGCACCTCGAGCTCGGCCGTCAGCGCGTCCATGACGCGCTCCGTGCCCTCGCGCAGCACCTCCGCCGTCAGCGGCTGCTCCGCGAGGTCGGAGAGCCCGACCGGCGCCCCGAGCCGGAACCGGATGGTGCGCCGGGGGAACGGGTGGAAGCCGGGCCGCCCGTAGCTGTCGAGGATCTCGTGCGCGCCCCACTGCGCGAGCGGCAGGACCGGTGCGCCGGACAGCAGCGCCAGCCGGGCGACGCCGGTGCGGGCGACCATCGGCCACTTGTCCGGGTCGCGCGTCACGGTGCCCTCCGGGTAGATCACCACCGTCTCCCCGCGCGCGAGCGAGGCCACGGCGGCGTCCAGCGCCCGCGCGGCGTCGGCCGTCTGCCGGTGCACCGGGATCTGGCCGGCGCCGCGCAGGACCGTGGCGACGAAGCCGCGGCCCTCGAACAGGCTGCTCTTGGCCAGGAACCGCGGCGCCAGGTCCAGGTCGTACAGGACGCAGTCGCTGAGCGTGATCGGGTCCAGCGGCGAGATGTGGTTCGCAGCGAGGATGAGCCCGCCGCCGTCCTTGGGCAGGTGCTGCAGCCCGCTGGCCTCCCGCCGCCAGAGCACCAGGCAGAACGGCTTGAGGAGGGCGATCGCGAAGCGGTACCAGGGACCTAGCCTGCCGCGTCGCCTCATCGCACCTCCTCCTCC
>JAOPWK010000296.1 GCA_025965735.1 Frankiales bacterium | reverse complement strand
TCCAGCAGGAAGGCGATCTCGGACTCGTCCGCGCGAGGGACGTCCGGCACCGGACCGTCGAGGGGGTCGTCGGTGAGGCCGACGTGCACGATGCCGTCCGGGTGCGGCAGCGCGAAGACGTAGCGGTTGGGCTGGCCCGGGACCGGCACGGTCATGGACGCCGCCGGGTGGCCCAGCCGCGCCGCGGACAGCACGACGTGCACGCCCTTGCTCGGGCGCAGGCGCGTCTCCGGCGCGAGCCCGTCGGCCCAGGCGCCGGTGGCGTTCACGACCGCGCGCGCCCGGATGCGGACCGTCTCGCCGGTGCGCTCGTCGCGGACGGTCGCACCGGTGCCGTCGGCCTGCAGGGCGGTCGCGTAGGTGACGACGCGGGCGCCGTACGACGCGGCGGTACGGGCGAGGGCGACGACCAGGCGCGCGTCGTCCTCGAGCTGGCCGTCCCAGCCGAGCAGGGCGCCGCGCAGGCCGCTGCGCTTGACCTTCGGCAGCAGGCGCAGCGCCTCGGTGGCGCTGATGCGCCGCGGGCCGGGCAGGACCCCGCGCGGCGTCCGCGCCACCTTGCGCAACACGTCACCGACGCGGTGGCCGGCGTCGAACAGGAGGCCGTCGCGGGGGCTGATGTCGTCGCCCAGCGGGACGACCATCGGCAGGGGACGGACCAGGTGCGGCGCCGTCGTCGTCATGAGCGTGCCGCGCTCGCGGGCGCTCTCCAGCGCCAGGCCGACGTCGCCGCTGGCGAGGTAGCGCAGGCCGCCGTGCACCAGCTTGCTGGACCAGCGGCTGGTGCCGTGGGCGAGGTCGGACTTCTCCACCAGCGCCACGCTCAGCCCGCGGGAGGCGGCGTCCAGGGCGGTACCGCATCCGGTCACGCCTCCTCCGACGACCAGGACGTCCACCGTGGTCCCGGCCAGGACCTCCAGGTCGCGGTCGCGGCGGGCCGCGGTCAGGTGCGGCCCGGTCACCGCAGGTACCCGTCGAGCAGGCGGCGCAGCTCGCCGCTGCTCTCCTCGGTCTTGTGCTGCGTGGCGAGGACGCGCGCGGAGAAGACGAAGGACTGCGCGGTCAGCAGCAGGCAGGTGGCCAGCAGCTCCGGGTCGCCCTCGCGCACCGAGCCGTCGGTCTGCCCCGCCCGCACCTCCTCGGCGACCGCGGCGACGATGGCCCGCTGGCTGGAGCCGAAGCGGTCCACCACCAGCGGCAGCAGCAGCTCCGGGTCGAGGTCGAGCACCTTGCACCACAGCGGGTGCTGGGCCAGCCGCTCCACGAACAGCACGCCCGCGCCGACCATGCGCTCCCGCGCGGTCGGCAGGTCGGCCACGTCGGCACGGCAGCCCTCCATGAGGCCGAGCAGCTCGCTGGTCAGCAGCGCGGACACGATCGCCGACAGGTCGCCGTACTGCCGGTAGACCGTCATCCGGCTGACGCCCGCACGGCGGGCGACGTCGGCCAGGGTGGTCCGGCGCAGCCCCACGTCCAGGACGCACGCGCGGGCGGCGTCCAGTACCGGATCAGAGTGACACTGTGACTCCATGTGTCACACTGTACGCCGTGCCTGCCCCGTTGACCACGCTGCCCGCTGACCTGTCCCCCACCGGCTGGGGCGACCCCGCCCGCCGCACCGGGCTCCCGCCGCACGCCACCGGCTTCCTGCGCGAGGAGCTGGGCGCGACCGTGCCGACGCTGCCGGCCGGTCCGCCCGCGCTGACGCCCTCGGCGCTGCCGGACGAGGTGGCCGCAGCGCTGCGGGACGCCGTCGGCGACGAGCACGTGCTGGTCGACGACGACGCGCGTCTTCTGCGGGCGGCCGGACGCAGCTACCTGGACCTGCTGCGGCTGCGCAGCAGCGGGCCGCTCGACGCTCCTGACGCCGTGGTCCTGCCCGGCTCGGCCCCGGAGGTGGCGGCCGTCCTGCGGGCGTGCATCGACACGGGTGTGGCCGTCGTGCCGTTCGGCGGCGGGACGAGCGTCGTCGGCGGCGTCAGCCCGCTGCCCGGCCGCTTCCCGGCCGTCGTCTCGCTGGACCTGCGCCGGATGGACCGGCTCGTGCGCGTCGACGAGCACGCGCTCACCGCCACCTTCGAGCCGGGCGTGCGGGGACCGGAGGCCGAGCGGCTCCTGGCGGCGTACGGCCTGACACTCGGGCACTTCCCGCAGTCCTACGAGCACGCGAGCCTGGGCGGCTACGCCGCCACCCGCAGCGCAGGCCAGGCCAGCACCGGCTACGGCCGCTTCGACGAGCTCGTCGTGGGGATCGAGCTGCAGACGCCCGCCGGTGCGCTCGGGCTGGGCCGCGGCGCGGCCACCGCCGCCGGCCCCGACCTGATGGCGCTCGCGCTCGGCAGCGAGGGCGTCCTCGGCGTCGTCACCTCCGTCACGGTGAAGGTGCGACGGGTCCCCGCCGTGAAGCGGTACGAGGGCGTGTTCTTCAGGACCTGGCAGGAGGGCTGCGCGGCGCTGCGCGAGATGGAGCAGGAGCGCGTCGCCCCCGACGTCGCGCGCCTGTCCGACCCGGACGAGACCCGGTCGCACCTCGCCCTGGCCGGCACCGGCGGCCTCAAGGGGCGCGTGGGCCGGCTCGTGCTGAGGGCGCGCGGCTACCGGGGCGGCTGCCTGGCCGTCTTCGGCTGGGAGGGCACCGAGTCCGGTGTCGCCGCCCGCCGCAAGGCGTCGCTGTCGGTCGCGTCGCGGCACGGCGCCTTCGTCGTCGGCACCTCGGTCGGCGACCGCTGGGAGCACGGCCGGTACGACGGCCCGTACCTGCGCGAGGACCTGCTCGACGCCGGCTACCTGGTGGAGACGCTGGAGACGTCGGCCACCTGGTCGCGGCTGGACGCGACGCACGAGGCCGTCCGGCGCGCGCTGCAATCGGAGCTGCCCCGCGCGATCGTCATGTGCCACGTGAGCCACCTCTACGCGCACGGCGGGTCCCTCTACTTCACCGTCCTGGCCGCGCGCGACGAGGACGACCCCGTCGGGCAGTGGCAGCGCGCCAAGGACGCCGCCTGCGCCGCTCTCGTCGCCACCGGTGCGACCATCACGCACCACCACGCCGTCGGCACCGACCACCGCGACTGGATGACCGCGGAGGTCGGCCCGCTCGGCGTGGAGGTGCTGCGGGCGGTCAAGGCGACGCTCGACCCGACCGGGATCCTGAATCCCGGCAAGCTGATCCCGGACCTGGAGCCCTGATGCGCCGCCTGCAGCTCGTGGTCAACCCGTCCGCGGGTGGCGGCCGCGCCCAGAAGCTGCTCCCCTCGGTGGAGGCGTCGCTGCGCGGCGCGGGGCACGACCTGGTCGTGACGCCGACCCGCTCGCTCGAGCACGCCGACGAGCTGACCCGCGCGGCCGGCGCCGACGACCGGGTCGCCGTGGCCATGGGCGGCGACGGCATCGTCGGCCGGGTGGCCGGCGTGGTCGCGGAGACCGGCGGTGTCATGGGCGTGCTGCCGGGCGGACGCGGCAACGACTTCTGCCGTGCGGCAGGGCTTCCGCAGGACGTGCTGGCCGCGTGCGCCGTCCTGTCCTCCGGCAGCGAGCGGACGGTCGACCTCGGCATCGTCACGAGCGCGAGCGGTGAGGCGGCGTTCCTCGGCATCGCCAGCATCGGCTTCGACAGCGACGTGCAGGAGCGCGTGCTCAACAGCACCCTGCCGCTCGGCCAGCTCGTCTACCTCTACGGCTCGCTGGCCACCGTTGCGACGTGGAAGCACGCCGAGTTCCGCTGCACCGTCGACGGTTCCGCGCTCGACCTGCGCGGCTGGTCGGTCGCCGTAGCGAACTCGGGTGTGTACGGCGGCGGCATGCACCTGGCGCCGGACGCGTCGCTGCACGACGGCGAGCTCGACGTCGTCACCTCCGGCGAGACCGGGAAGCTGGCCTTCCTGAGGGCGCTCCCCAAGGTGTTCAAGGGCACCCACGTCGACGAGCCCACCGTCGACGTGCGGCGCGCGAAGGTCGTGGAGCTGTCGGCCGACCGGCCGTTCCGCGTCTTCGCCGACGGCGACCCCGTCGGGACGCTGCCGTGCACGGTGACCGTGCGGCCGGGCGCGGTGAAGGTGCTGCTCCCCTCTTAGAGGAAGGGAACTTCGGGCGCCCGGAAGTAGCTGCTCTCGTGGTGCCACCAGTACTGCGGCAGCGGCTTCCACCCCGGGCCGTCCCAGCGCTGCAGCACGCCCGGGTAGCCGAAGCCGTTGCCGAGCAGCAACCCGAGCAGGATCCCGCCGAAGCAGAGCCCGAGGGCGAGGCGGAGCCGGTCCCACGACGACAACCCAGGACGCACCGCCGGCGGCACGGCAGGCGGCGGTGGCGGCAGCAGCCCGAGCGCGTAGGCCCGCTGGAAGCCCGGCGGGGTGGGTGGCGGGTAGCTGGCCGCCCCGTACACCTCCCAGGGCTGCGTCCGGACGGCCTCACCAGGAGGCAGGTGGACGAGGAGGGAGTGCGGCGGGGTCCAGCAGGCGGGCGTGCGCGTCAGCGCTTGTCCCCGCCGCCGATCCCGAGCTGCCCGAGCGCGCCGGCGATGTCGGTCGGCACGAACCACACCTTGTTCGCGTCGCCCTCGGCGATGCGCGGGAGCAGCTGCTGGCGCTGGAAGGCCAGCACCGTGTCGTCGACGCCCGCCTCCTTGATGGCCTGCACGACCATCGCGATCGCCTGCGCCTCGCCCTGCGCACGCAGCAGCGCGGACTCCTTGTCGGCCTCGGCCCGCAGGATGGTCGCGGTGCGCTCGGCCTCGGCGTTCAGGACCACGGACTGCTTGCCGGCTTCGGCGTTGAGGACGACGGACTGCTGCTGGCCCTCGGCGGTCAAGATGGCGGCGCGCTTGCCGCGGTCGGCGCGCATCGCCTGCTCCATCGCGTCGCGGATGGTGGGCGGCGGCTCGATGCCGCGGATCTCGACGCGGTTCACCTTGACGCCCCACTTGCCGGTGGCCTCGTCCAGCACGGCGGCCAGGCGCTCGTTGATGTGGTCGCGTCCGGTCAGCGCCTCCTCGAGCTGCATCCCGCCGACGACGTTGCGCAGGGTGGTGACGACCAGCTGCTCGATCGCCTGGACGACGTTCTCGATCTTGTACTGCGCGGCGGCCGGATCGGTGATCGAGTAGTAGATGACCGAGTCGATACCGACGACGAGGTTGTCGCGGGTGATGACGGCCTGCGGCGGGAAGCCGACCACCTGCTCGCGGATGTCGGTGCGGGTGCGCACGCGGTCCAGCACCGGGACCAGCAGGTGCAGGCCGGGCTCGAGGGTCCGGCTGTACTTGCCCAGCCGCTCGATGACGAAGACGGAGGCCTGCGGCACGACCCGCACCGTCTTGAACAGCACGATCGCGACGATGGCCGCGAGGACGACAAGCAGGATGCCAGCGATGTCCACGGTGTCAGCTCTCTTCCGTTGTCAGACGTCGTTCAGGACAGCTCGGCGGAGTAGACGAGCAAGGTGGCGCCCTCGACGCCGGCGACGACCACCGGCTGGCCCGCCTCGACGGGTGGACCGCCGGCGTACGGGCGGGCGCGCCACAGCTCGCCGTTCAGCCGCACCTGACCCGCGTCGTCGCTGACCCGCTCGACGACCAGCCCGGTGGAGGCGGTGAGGACACGGGCGTCGGTACGGCTGCCGCCTGCGTCGTCGCCCTTGGCGAGCATCCGCTGCGCGGCCGGCCGCACGAAGACGAGCAGGGCGGCGGAGGAGCCGGTGAAGGCGATGGCCTGGACCAGCAGGGGGAACCCGAGGAAGCCGACGAGCGCGGCGGTCAGCGCGGCCACTCCGAGCAGGCCCAGCACGACCGTCAGCGTGAGCACCTCGGCCACGACCAAGCCGACCCCCACGAGCAGCCAGACCAGCTCGCTGTCCACGTGCCGACCCTAGCCCCGCATGCCCCCGAGAATGGGGAGATGGAGACGTCGCACGACCCCGTCCGCACGTTCAAGGTGCGGCGCCGGGTGACCACCGGTCAGGCCGAGGCGCTGCAGCGCCTGCTGCCGGAGTACGGCCTGGACCGCACGCAGCCGTTCGAGGCCGCGACGGTCTACGGCCGGACCGCCCCGCTGGTGCTGGAGATCGGCTCCGGCATGGGCGAGGCGACCGCCGCGATGGCGTCCGCCGACCCGGCGCGCGACGTGCTGGCCGTCGAGGTGCACACCCCCGGACTGGGCAACCTGCTGCGGCTGCTGGAGGACGGCGGCCTGACGAACGTGCGGGTCCTTGAGGCCGACGCGCGCGAGGTCCTGCGCGACGTGCTGCCGGAGGGCTCGCTGGACGAGGTCCGGGTCTTCTTCCCGGACCCGTGGCCCAAAGCCCGGCACCTCAAGCGGCGCCTGCTGACGGCCGAGTTCGCCGACCTGGTCGCCACCCGGCTGCGCCGGGACGGGCTGCTGCACGTCGCGACCGACTGGGCGTCCTACGCCGCGCAGGCGGAGGCGGTGCTTGCCCACCACCGGGCGTACGAGGTGGTCTCGCGCGAGCGCGGCGCCCGGCCGGTCACCCGCTTCGAGCAGCGCGGCTGGGACGCCGGGCGGCAGTCGCACGACCTGGTGGTGCGGAGGCGCTGAACTCAGCGGCCCGCCGGCGGCGTGAGGATGCCGACGAGCTCCACGTGCACGGTCAACGGGTAGAGGTCGAACACGCGCAGGCTCACCAGCGACCAACCCGCGTCCAGCAGCACCCGCAGGTCCCGCGCGAAGGAGCCCGGGTCGCACGAGACATACGCCATCGCTCGCGGCCGCAGCGCGGCCAGCGCGCGGGTGGTCTCGATGCCCGCACCGGCGCGCGGCGGGTCGAGCACGACCAGGTCCGGGCTGCCGATCCGGCGCACCCCGGCCGCGTCCACGGGCGCGGTCCGGATCCGCACGTCAGGCAGGTCCGCGGTGTTGCGCGCGGCGTCGGCGCACGCGCGGGCGTCCCCCTCCACGGCCAGCACGGACAGGCCGCGCTCCCCCAGCAGCGCCCCGAACAGGCCGACGCCGGCGTAGAGGTCGACCGCGCTCTCCCCCGGCTGCGGGTCCAGCCCGTCGAGCACCGCCTGCGCGAGCGCCTCCGCGGCGCCGGGGTGCACCTGCCAGAAGCCGCCGGCGGCGACCTCGTACGACCTGCCGAGCACCGTGTGCCGCAGCCCGTGCGGAGCCCGCAGCGCCCGCCCCTCCACGACGACGCCCGCCTGGACGTCGGGCAGCCGCGCGTGCCGGCCCGTCACCGTCACCACGCGCTGCTCGCCGTCCGCGGCGACCTCGACGGAGGCGGCGCCCGGCCAGGGCAGCCGCTCGGCGCCGACCTCCTCGACGTCCTTGGTCGCGATCAGGCAGAGGTCGACGTGCTGGAGCTCGTGCGAGCGGTGCTTGCGAAGGCCGGCTCGGCCCGAGGCGTCCACAGCGAGCTGCACCCGGGTCCGCCAGCGCAGCCCGTCGACGTCGCCCGGCACGGCCTCCACCTCGACCGACCGCTCCACCTTCGCCACCCGACGGAGCTGCTCCTCCACCAGCTGCCCCTTGAGCACGCGCTGCACCGGCAGGTCGACGTGCTGCCAGTCGCACCCGCCGCAGAGCCCTGGTCCGGCGTACGGGCAGGGTGGCGTCACCCGGTCCGGCGAGGGCTCCAGCACCTCCACCGCGTCGGCGCGCAGGAAGTGCTTGGTCTCACCGGTGACCTCGACGCGCACCCGCTCGCCGGGCAGCGCGTGCCGGACGAAGACGACCCGCCCGTCGTCCGCGCGGGCGACGCATGCACCGCCTGCGGCCACGGCGCCGACGTCGAGGATCACGACCCGCCGACGGTCGGCCGGCGCACGTCCCCGGGGGCGCTGCCACCGTCGTCGTCGTCGCGACGTCGCTCCGAGGAGCGCAGCTGGTAGGCCACGCTGGTCACCATGACGCCGGGCTGGAACAGCAGCCGGCCCTTCAGCCGCAGCGCGCTCTGGTTGTGCAGCAGCTGCTCCCACCAGTGGCCCACGACGTACTCCGGGATGAACACCGTGACGACGTCGCGCGGGCTCTTCAGCCGGATGTCGCGCACGTAGTCCAGGACCGGCCGGGTGATCTCGCGGTACGGCGAGTCGATGATGGTGAGCGGCACCGGGATCTCGCGCCGGTCCCACTGCTCCTGCAGCAGCCGCGACTCCTCCGGGTCCACCGACACGGTCAGCGCGGTCAGGTCGTGCGGACGGGTGGCCCGGGCGTACGCCAACGCGCGCAGCGTGGGCGCGTGCACCTTGGACACCAGCACGATCGCGTGGTTGCGGCTCGGCAGCGGGATCAGCTCGTCATCGGGCTCGAGCTCCTCGGCGACGCGCGTGTAGTGGTTGTAGATGCCCCGCATCAGCACGTAGAGGATGGGCATCGCGATGAGCACGAGGTACGCGCCGTGCGTGAACTTCGTGATGGTCACGATGACCAGCACGATCCCGGTGAGCGAGGCGCCGAGGAGGTTGATGGCCCGACCGCGCTTGACCTTCCCGAGCCGGTCCGCGGCGACGGTCCCGCTGGCCAGCAGGCGGTTCCAGTGCCGCACCATGCCGAACTGGCCGAACGTGAAGGCGGTGAAGACGCCGATGATGTACAGCTGGATGAGCCGCGTGACGCTGGCCTCGAAGGCGACGATGAGCAGCCCGGCGAACACCGCGAGCAGCAGGATGCCGTTGCTGTAGACCAGCCGGTCGCCGCGGGTGTGCAGCTGGCGCGGCAGGTACCGGTCCTGCGCCAGGATCGAGCCCAGCAGCGGGAAGCCGTTGTAGGCGGTGTTGGCGGCCAGGATGAGGATGCCGGCGGCCATCACCTGCACGTAGAAGAACGGGACGCTGCCGTCGCCGAAGACGGCCGCCGAGATCTGCGCGACGACGCTGCGCTGGACGTCGCCCTCCTCGAAGCCGACGAACTGCTCCGCCGGGTGCTCGGAGTAGCGCACCTTGCTGATGATGGCCAGGGCGGTGATCCCGATGAACATGCTCATCGCGATCAGGCCCATGGCGGCGAGGGTGCGCGCGGCGTTCTTGCTCTTGGGCTTGCGGAAGGCCGGCACGCCGTTGGCGATGGCCTCGACGCCGGTGAGCGCGGTGCACCCGGAGGCGAAGGCACGCAGGGCGAGGAAGGCGAAGGCCAGCCCGGTCAGCCCGGCCTTGCCCTCCTCCGGCACCACGTCGTACACCGCGCTCTCGGCGACCGGGGTGTCGCCGGTGAAGGTGCGGAACAGCCCGTACGCGATCATCGCGAAGATGCCCACGACGAAGCCGTAGGTCGGCACGGCGAAGGCCTTGCCGGACTCCTTCACCCCGCGCAGGTTCATCGCGGTGAGGAAGACGACGAAGCCGATCGCCAGCGCGACGCGGTGGTCGGCCAGTCCCTCGGCAGCCGAGATGATGTTGTCGACGCCGGCACTGACGGACACTGCGACGGTGAGCACGTAGTCGACGAGCAGCGCGCTGGCGACGACGCCGCCGCTGCGCCGGCCGAGGTTCTCCGACGCCACCTGGTAGTCGCCGCCGCCGCTCGGGTAGGCGTGCACCAGCTGCCGGTACGAGAGCACGACCACGGTGAGCAGCACCACGACACCGGCCGCGAGGTACGGCGTCAGGTAGAGGTAGGCCAACCCCCCGAGCGTGAGCACCACCAGGAGCTCCTGCGTCGCGTACGTGACGCTGGACAGCGGGTCGCTGGCGAAGATGGGCAGGGCCAGGCGCTTCGGGAGCTCCTGCTCGCTCTGCCGGTCGCTGCGCAGCGCCCGGCCGACCACGACGCGCTTGACGACGTCGTTGGCCCTGGACACGGGGGCAGAGCGTACGGCCGCTGCGCTGCTCCGCCGCGTGTAGCGTCGATCACGGTCCGCAGTCGGACCACGGAGCAGGGAGCGGACCGTGCACGTCGTGATCATGGGCTGCGGGCGCGTGGGCTCCGCGCTCGCCAAGGAGCTCGAGGAGCTCGGGCACTCGGTCGCCGTCATCGATCGCGACGCAGGCGCCTTCCGCCGGCTGTCCGCCGACTTCGCCGGGCTGAAGGTCACCGGGATCGGCTTCGACCGCGACACCCTCGTCGAGGCCGGGATCGAGCGGGCGCACGCGTTCGCCGCCGTCTCCAGCGGCGACAACTCCAACATCATCGCAGCGCGGGTCGCCCGCGAGACGTTCGGCCTCGACAACGTCGTCGCCCGCATCTACGACGCCCGGCGCGCCGCGGTCTACCAGAAGCTCGGCATCCCCACCGTCGCCACGGTGCGCTGGACCGCCGACCAGGTCATCCGCCGGCTGCTGCCGGAGGGCGAGGCGTCCGAGTGGCGCGACCCCAGCGGCCGGATCGTGCTGGCCGAGCTGGCGTACGGCCGCGAGTGGATCGGCGAGCGGATCACCCGGCTGGAGAGCGCGAGCGGCGCCCGCGTCGCGCTGATCACCCGCCTGGGCGACGGCATGCTGCCGCACGGCGAGAGCGTCCTGCAGGAGGGCGACCTGCTGCACCTCACGCTGCCGTCGGACCGGATCGACGAGGTGGTCGCGGTGCTGGCCGCCGCACCGCAGGCAGGGGACCACTGATGCGCGTCGCCATCGCGGGCGCCGGCAACGTCGGCCGCTCCATCGCCACCGAGCTGCTCGGCAACGGCCACGAGGTGCTGCTCATCGAGCGTGAGCCCAAGGCCATGAAGGTCGACAGCGTCCCCACCGCCGAGTGGCTGCTCGCCGACGCCTGCGAGCTCGACACCCTCGTGACGGCCCGGCTGCAGAGCTGCGACGTCGTCGTGGCCGCGACCGGGGACGACAAGGTCAACCTCGTGGTGTCCCTGCTCGCCAAGACCGAGTTCGGCGTCGACCGCGTCGTCGCGAAGGTCAACCACCCCAAGAACGAGTGGCTGTTCAACGAGTCCTGGGGCGTCGACGTCTCGGTGTCCTCGCCGCGCCTGCTGGCCGCCGTCGTCGAGGAGGCCGTCTCGGTCGGCGACCTCGTGCGCCTGCTGACCTTCCAGAAGGGCAACGCCAACCTGGTGGAGCTCACCCTGGCCGACGACGCCCCGCTGGTGGGCAAGCTCGTCGGGTCGGTCCCGTGGCCGAACGACACCGCGCTGGTCGCGATCCTGCGCGAGGGCCGGGTGATCGTGCCGACGCCCGACGCCGCGCTCGAGGGCGGCGACGAGCTGCTGCTGGTGGCCACGACCGAGGTCGAGAGCGAGCTCGACGCCCTGCTCGGCGGTCACCCGCCCAAGCCGCCTAGGTCCTAGCGCGCGCCCGCTTCACGTAGGCCATCGTCAGGGCGACCGCCGCGATCGTCAGCGGCCAGCCCATGAGCAGGCGGGCCGCGGCGAGCAGTCCGGGACGGTCCATCGCGTAGAGCACGCCCTGCACGACGGCCCGCGAGGCGAAGACCAGCGACCACCCCACCGTCGCCACCGCGAAGACACGGCGCAGCCGCGGGTCCTCGCGCCAGCGCTTGTCCAGCCCGTCGATCGCGGCGTAGATCGCCCCGACCAGTGGCCGGCCGATCAGCGCGCTGATGAGGAACGCCGAGCCGTACGCGATGTTGATGAAGATGCCGGGCAGGAAGAAGCCGCGGGCCTCGCCGGAGCGGCGGGCGAAGAAGACGGCGATCGCGAGGCCGAGGAAGCCCGAGACCGCCTGCTGCAGCGTCTCCTTGCGGACCAGGCGGAGCAGCACCACGAGCACCCCGACCGCGACCGCGGAGACCATGGCGGCGTTGAGGGCGGCCTCGCGGGTGGAGAAGGCCTGCGCGACCGAGTTGACGAGGACGAAGACGACGGCGGGCAGGCCGCTGTCGATCAGCCCGCGCTTGCCACCCAGGGCCTCGACGAGCGCGGGCTTGGCCGCAGGCTCGCCGGAGAGCGTGTCAGACAACGGCGGGCCGCAGCTCGTACTCCGCGTTGTAGAGGGTGGGCCTGCCGTCGTGCATCGTCAGCCGGCCGAACGCCACCAGCGACCGGCCGCACTCGATGCCGCCGATGCGGCGGCGTCCCAGCCAGATCAGCCGGATCGAGCCGGTGCCGTCGTAGAGCTCGGCCTCCAGCGTCGGCACGCCGGCCAGCGGGCGCAGCGTCACCGCGCGCAGGGTCCCGGCCACGCGCACCGGCTCGCCCTTGCAGCACTGGGCGACGGGCGTGGCGCCGGTCGAGGCCAGCTCGCCGCGCAGCGCACGGTCGGCGACCTCGTCGTTGCCCTCGGTCAGCCGGGCGACGGCCCGGCGGATGCGTCCTGACACAGGAAGAGCGTACGTCCGGACGGCGCGCTAGCGGATCTCGGTGATCTCCGGCCCGCGCTCGGGCGGCGGCAGCGGCGCCTGCTCCTCGTCCGCGGAGGCGTCCGCGGAGGCTTCCGCGGCGGCGGTTACCTCCTTGGGCATGCGCAGCGGCAGGGGGTCGCGAACGTCCATCGCCTCGCCGCCGCGCACTACGAC
>JAOPWK010000214.1 GCA_025965735.1 Frankiales bacterium | reverse complement strand
CGAATCCGGCGTTCGCACGCGCGTAGTCGGCGATGAGCACTGAGGTGGCCTGACGAGTCTGGCCCGCGATGCGGGTGCTCGTGCGGGCGCCGTCGTCGCCGGACTGCGCGTCGGTCACCGCCGCGTTGGTGATGCGGGCGGTGCCACCGACGACCACAACGTGCTGGATGTTGAGGTCGTCCAGCGCGGCGGAGGTGGCCGAGTTGAGGCCACCCGAACCGGTCAGCAGGACCGGAACGCGCTGGGCGAACGACACGGGGCCGGCAGCCAGGGCGTCGGCGAAGTCCTCGCCGCTGGCCAGGATCGCGGTGCGGCCCTTGCCCTCGAGGGAGCCGATCTGCGCGGTGTTCGCAGCCTTGGCGACCTCGACGGCCGTCAGGTAACGGTCGGTGCCGGCCTCACGGGTGACCGTGAAGCTGCCGCCGTTGAGCGCCTCGAGCTGAGCCTCGACGCTCGCGCTGACGGCAGAGGTACCGCCGACGATCACAGCGCGCTGCGCGCCGAGCTGAGTGATGGCATCCCGCGTCGACTGCGCCAGCGAGGTGTTCGGCGTGAGCAGGATCGGGGCGTTGAGCGCACCGGCCAGGTAGTTACCGGCCAGAGCGTCGGGGAAGTTGCGGGCCCCACCAGACGCGATGACGACAGTGCCCGCGGTCTGGAAGGTCTCGGTGGCGATGTCCGAAGCGGTGCCGTAGCGGTCCGTCCCGGCCAGGCGCTCGAACTGGAAGTCCTCGTCTGCCGCTGCCGTAGTGGCAACGCCAGCGATCCCCGAGAGAACGAGCAGACCGGCGGAAACACCGGCTGCTGCTCGCTTCACGGAGCGCTTTGATGTGATCAAACCAAGCCTCCTGCTAGCTGAAGTGGCAGAGCCGGACGGCTCTGACAACATCACGGCCGAAGCCGCGTAAAGCGTGGTGGTGCGGCCCTGAGCTCTCCGCCGCCACGTCCGCAGAACGGACATTTGGGCATGATCCCTCAGGGTGACCCGGCGAACCTACCGCACCAGGTGCTGCCGCATGGGCACCACCCGTACCTCGACGTCACAAGATCGTAACGAGCGATGTGCAGGTCCTTCGGGTCGTACACCTCACAAGACGACGCAACGACCCCGAGGTTGTTCCCGCTCCTGAAGTTCTTTCAGGAGGCTGGACGCCGGCGCCCCGCAGCGGCCGCGGCGGCGACCGTCAGGTCGGCCACGGTGAGCAGCACCCTGGACACCAGCGCCAGCAGCAGCGCCTGCCCCAGCGGCAGCGCACTGGAAAGCGCAGCCACCAGTACGGCCTCCCGGACGCCGGCGCCGGCGGGCAGCGGGAGCGCGAGCAGCCCCGCCGCCATGGCGAGGACGAACGCCCCGGTGGCCAGCGGGAGCAGCAGCGTGCCCCTCGCCCCGAGGTCGACGGCCAGCAGCCACGCCTGCAGGCCGAGCAGCACTCCCGAGGCCGCCGACAGCAGCGCGACCTGCAGGACGACGCGGCCGGTCAGCCGCTGGGTCAGCGGAGGCCGGCGCAGCAGTCTCAACCCGCGGTCGAGGGCGGCGCCGAGCACGGGCGGCCACAGTGCGAGGACCGCGAGCGGCAGCACCAGCAGCAGGAGGGCGTACGCGCCGGCTCCCGCCGACACCAGCGCCGGCACCGCCAGCGCACCGATCAGCAGAGCACCCGGGATGCCGACGGCGAGCTGCAGGAGAGAAGCCGTGCCGACGGCGGTGCGGGACAGGCCGTAGGCGCTGCCGAGCTCCATCTGCGCCAGCACCGGCCACACGCTGCCGGGGACGTACTTGCCGAGCTGCCCCACGAAGAAGATGCGGGCGGCGGTCCCCAGCGGCAGCGGAGTCCCGAGGCCGGCAAGAGTCGCGCGCCAGGTCAACAGGCTCAAGGTGAGGCTGAGGAGGACCATGAGGAAGGCAGCGAGGACGTACGGCAGCGACAGCTCGGCCGCGCCCTCGCGCAGCGTGCTCCAGTCGCCGCCGAGCTGGACGACAGCCAGCACCAGGCCGCCGAGCAGCAGCAGGGCGAGCGCCGCTTGCCGCACGCCCGGACCGGGCGGCCTCACCGACGGAGCAGGCGGGCGTACGCGTCGCGGTGGGCGTGGGCGACGTCCTCGGGGGCGTGCCGGTCCAGCGCGGCGCCCTTCGGCTCGTGCAGCGGCAGCGCGTGCAGCGCCTGCACCAGTGCCTCGACGTCCTCCGGCGGCACGAGCACGCCGTCCACACCGTCGAGCACGACCTCCACGAGCCCGCCCGCGCGGCTGGCGATGACCGGGCGCCCGCGCGCGATGGCCTCGAGCGCCACGAGGCCGAGCCCCTCGCGGCGGCTCGGCACCACCAGGGCCTGCGCGGCGTCCATGTGCTGCCAGAGCACCTCGCGGGGCTGGGCCGGGATCATCCGCACCCGGTCCTCCAGCGGCGCGGCCAGGGCGGCCAGCCGCTCGTGCTCCGGTCCGGAGCCGATCAGGTCGAGCTGGAGGTCGGCGCCCTGCTCCGTGGCGAGCGCCAGCGCCTCGAGCAGGACGTCGAAGCCCTTCTCGACCGACAGCCGTCCGGCAGCGACGAGCCGGACGGGGGTGCCGACCGGCGCAGGCGCCACCTCGGCGACCCGGGACACCGGCATGCGCAGCACGACGACCCGCTCCTCAGGGACGCCCAGGGCGTGGACGACGAGCCGCTGGAGGTCGTCCGAGACCACCGCGACGAGCGCGGCCCGGCGCAGCACCGCCTTGGCGACGGCCCGTACCAAGCGATGCCGGAGCAGGTGCACGTCGGTGCCGTGCAGCGTGATCACCAGCGGTGCGCGGACGACGCGGCTGGCCAGTAGCGCGCAGATGCCGGCCGGCAGCCACCAGTGGGCGTGCAGCACGTCCGGGCGGTAGCGGCGGGACAGCCGTACGGCGGCGAGCGTGAAGGCGGCGAAGAAGACCGGCAGCAGGAGCAGGCCTCCCGCGGTGCGCGAGCGCCCGAGCAGGCCGCCGCGGTAGGAGAGGCGCTCCCAGCGGTCCGGCGCGTAGCGGAAGCGGTGGACCCCCACGCCGTGCAGGTCCTCGCTGCGCGGCGTGCCGGCGTCGTGCGGCGCGAGGACGGCGACCTCCAGGCCGACGGCCTGCTGCGCCCGGGCCAGGTCGAGCAGGAACGGCGCCACGTGGTCCCCCGCCGTGCGAGGGAACGAGGTGGTCAGGTGCAGGATCCGCACGGCGCTACGCCCCCGGCACAGCCGCGGTCGCGGTCGCGCGTGCGGAGCGGCTCACGGGACGACCTTCCGGACGGGGGGATCCGGGGGCGGCAGGCCCCGGCGATCGGACGCGAGGCTACCGGTCGGGAGCGGGCGCTACGCGGCGCTCCGACGTGTCGCGGTACGCGGTGGGACGCGCTGCGGTGGCGTGTACGGGGGCGTCGTTGCTGTTCGCGGCCCCGGGGGGCGTGGCCGACCCGGGGTGGCTGGCGGACTCTGCCGGCGGTCCAGGAGGTGCCGCCGCCACTGGCGGTACGGGGTCGGCCTTGAGAAGGGGTGTGGGGCGATCTGTGGATGACGAAAGTGCCTGTCCACAAGCAGAACTCGTCCGCACAAGGGGGTTGACGCTCCCTGGCGTACGGGTAGTATCGAACACATGTTCGAGGAGCGTGGTGCCGAGGAGGACGTCTTCGGGACGCCGCTGCGCCCGGACGCGGCCTCGGGCTGGTCCAGCCCCTCCCCTCGGCTGTTCAGGTCGCCGGCGTCGGACGCGCCCGCTCCCGCGGAGCCGGCTTCGCCGCTGTCCCTGGCGCTGGCTGCGCTGCAGGAGGCGGCGCAGGCGGTGGTCGCCCAGCTGCCCAGCGACCTGCCGGAGGAGCAGGCGCTGGCCGACACCGCCGCGCTGCTGACGGTGGTGGAGCAGCTGCGCGGCGCGCTGCTGGCCCGGGTCGCCGATGTCGACAGCCGCAAGCTCCACCTGCTGGCCGGCGCGTCCTCTGCGTCGGCGTGGATCGAGCAGCAGCAGACGTCGCTGGATCGCGGCGAGGTGGCTCTGACCCGTCGGATGAGCACCATGCCGACGCTCGGCGACGCCGTCCGCTCGGGACGGCTGTCGATCGCGGGCGCCGAGCGGGTGGGCAAGGCCCTGGCGACGCTGCGCCGGCACGTGGACCGTCCGGACGGGCTGATCGACGGCCAGGACGCCGAGCAGGCGCTGGTGGGCGTGATCGGTCATGGCGTCCGGTCGCTGGTCGTCCAGGCACTGGGCGGGCTCGACAGCGAGGACCCGCGACTGCAGGAGCTGCTGGCCGAGCTGGCCGACATCGTCGAGCGGCCGGTGTCGCAGCTGGCGCGGCTGGAGGCGGCGTTCGTGCTGCTCGCCCGCTGGCTGGAGCCGCACCTGCTGCCGAGCGCGCTCGGGCAGCTGGTCGACGCGCTGCTGCCCAACGAGCTGGAGAAGCGGGCCGAGGACGGGCACCGCAACCGCGGCTTCGGTCTCCGCCCGAAGGAGGACGGCTCCGGCTTCCGGATCACCGACGGTGACCTGGACCTCGAGTGCGGCGAGCTCCTGAGCACCTTCCTGCAGGCTGAGCTGGCAGCGGACCCCGACGCACCGGCCGACACCGAAGGCTTCGAGGAGCTGCGGGCCGAGGGTTGGCAGGCCGGCGACCCGCTGCCCGAGGCGGGTGCGCCCGGACCGCGGTCCTTGCGGCAGCGGCGGCACGACGCGCTCAAGAACGGGTTGCGCCGCTACCTCGACAGCGGGATCGGCGGGCTGCGCGACAAGGTCGCGCCCCACGTGGGCGTCACGGTCGGCAGCGATCTGCTCGAGCAGCAGCCGGGCGCCCTGCCGGCGGTCTCACCGACCACGGGCGCTCGCCTGCCTGGCAGCCTCGTCCGCCGGTGGCTGTGCGACAGCGCGGTCACCCGCTTCGTCCTCAGCCTCGGCGGGCGCGTCATCGAGACCAGCCACACCGAACGCACCCTCAAGGCTCACGAGCGCCGGATCAAGAAGGTCGAGACCGGGAACCGTTGCCAGGTCGCCGGCTGCCGCTGCGGCCCCAGCCCCGGCGGCCCCAGCCGCCTCGTCCCGCACCATCCGGACGCGTTCGCCCGGACCGGCCGGACCAGCTTGGGCGACACCGTCTGGATCTGCGAGGCCAACCACCACGACCTGCACAGCGGCAAGAGGACCCTCCGCCTCCGAGACGGTCGGTGGCTGGACGAGAACGGCTGGACCGACGGGCCGCGCCGGCGGTGAGCGGCGTCCGGAGCCAGCGGCTGCACGGACAGGTCGCCGGCCGTTGCCGACCGTCGCCGGCCGTCGCCGACCGTCGCCGCGGGCTGGACGTTTCGGTGCAGGGCTGCCCGTCAGCGATCCCGCACGAGTCTCACTGTCGACTCAAGGTCTGGGCCGACACGGCCTCTGCTGCCGGGAACCTGCGCTTCAGGGAGAGGAACGGGCGCTCGACCAGCGCGTACGACAGCCCGGCCACGAGCAGCGTCAGCCCCACCGCCAGCACCTGCTCGGCCACCGACAAGGCCCCTGGCCGCTGCTCGTCGAGGGCCCGGATGATCGGGTAGTGCCAGACGTACAGGCCGTAGGAGATGATCCCGATCCCCCGCAGCCACGCCAGCGCCAGCCAGCGGGGCGGCCGCAGGGCGGCGTGGGCGACGACGACGGTGCTGGCCAGCCCCAGCGCCAGCGGGCCCCACAGCAGGGTGATCGTCACGCCGGTCGGGACGTCGTTCTGGTCCAGCCGCAGCAGCGCGTCGGCCAGCAGCAGCAGCGCGGCCGGCCAGACCGCCACCCGCGCGACAGCGCTCAGCCGGGCGAGCCGCTCCCCCGACGCCCGCGACAGCACGATCGCGAGGACGCAGCCCATCATCAGCGGGTCGGCTGCGGTGTCGGTGCCGTTCAGCACCCGCGCCGCCGACTCGAGGCCGTCCCACAGCAGCAGGCGGATGACCATGGGCGCGACAGCGCCGACCACGGCGACGGTGAGGAGCAGCCGGCGGGATCGGTGCGCGGCGAGCAGCAGCAGCGGCGGCCACAGCAGGTAGAACTGCTCCTCCACCGCGAGGGTCCAGGTGTGGTCGAGCAGGGTCAGGCTGTTGAAGCCGTAGATCGCTCGGTGCCAGTTGCCGACGTAGCCGAGCACCCACGCGAGCCCGCTCAGGTCGTGGCTCGCCGAAGCGGGCGCCAGCCAGCGGACGTAGCCGGCGACGGCCACCACCACCAGGATCAGCGCCGGGAACAGCCGCAGCGCCCGCCGGGCGTAGAAGGCGCCGAGCCGGACGCGGCCGGCTCGGTCGAGCTCGCGCAGCAGCAGCGTGGTGATCAGGTAGCCCGACAGGCTGAAGAACAGCGTGACGCCCACCGCGCCGCCGCGAGGCGCCCAGTCAAGGCCGAGGTGGTAGGCGATGACCGCTGCCACGGCCAGCCCGCGCAGCCCGTCGAGCGCCGGCTGGTACGGCAGGGCGCTGCGCGCCGTCGTCGGCGGGTCGAGGAGCGCCATAGGGTCTGCGGGACGTCCGTCCGAACGAGCGAGGGTGAGCGGTCCTGAGCACGGTACCGAGCGACGGGGAGCCCGTCGGGCCGCCGCGCTGGCTCGACGCGATCGTCCGGACGACGGCGTTCGGCGTCGTCTCGCTCGGCCTCGCCGGGCTGCCGCTGGCCCTCGCCGGGCAGTTCCGCCGGCTGCCCGTGCTGGTCTGCTCCGCGGCCGTGTTCGCCGTCCTCGTCCTGCTCTGGCGCCGCCGGGAGCGCCCGACGACGGCAGCGCCCTCGCGCCTCGCGCTGGTGTGCGCCGCGCTCGCCCTCGGTGTCGCCGGAGTCAGCGGCGCGGTGAACGTCAGCCAGCACAGCGCGCACCTGCTCGTCGACGGCGACCCCGCCGTCTACGGGGCAACCGGCAAGCTGCTGGCCCGCGAGGGGGCGCTCGTGCTCCCGACCTACAAGGCCGAGCTCTACGGCAGCAACCCGACGATCAACTTCGCCGGGTCGGGCTTCTACGAGAGCGACGACGAGACGATCTACCCGCAGTTCCTCCACCTGCTGCCGGTGCTGCTCGCGGTGGCGGACTGGATCGGCGGTACGTCGCTGCTGCTGGTCGTGAACCCCGTCCTCGGGGCGCTGAGCCTGCTGGCCTTCTACTGCTTCGCCGCACGGCTGACCCGGCCGCCCTGGGCGCTCGTGGCGACGACTGCTCTCGCGGCCCTGCTCCCCCAGGTGCACTTCTCCCGCGACATGTTCAGCGAGCTCCCGTCGCAGCTGCTCGTCTTCGCCGGGCTGGCGATGCTCTGGGACGTCTCCGCCGAGCGGCGCCGGGTCGCGGCGCCGCTGGTGGCCGGGCTCGTCCTCGGCGGCAGCGCCCTGGCCCGGGGCGACGCCTTCCTGTACCTCGTCCCCCTCGCGGCCGCCCTCCTGCTGGTGCGCGCCGGCCGGGCCGGCTGGGCCGTGCTCGTCGGCGCC